>DASQNC010000068.1 GCA_035645145.1 Azospirillaceae bacterium
GGTCGCCGCCAGGCCCGCGAGGCGCCCCTTTCGTTCCTCTTGCGCATGCCCTTGGCCGGGACGCGGGGTGGAGCAGCCCGGTAGCTCGTCAGGCTCATAACCTGAAGGTCGCAGGTTCAAATCCTGCCCCCGCAACCAACCAGTCCGACCGATGCCAACCCCGCCCGCAAGGCGGGGCGTTTTGCGTTGGCCCCCGGCGCACGCCAACCGCCGGGCGCCCAAGCCCCGGTCCGGGACCGGAAGAGGGGAGGAAGGGCCGCCGCGTGAACCCCATGCGCACACGAACGGCCCGGCCGGTTCGCGCACCGAAAAAACCGAGCTTTCCCGGGTGCCCGTCGACCGCCCCGCGGAAAGAGGGCCCGAACCACCGTCGGGTCGCGGCGGTTCGCGCAACCGCGGCCGTTTGCCCGACGGGTGGAACGGCTTACAGTGCCGGGCGTCGCGCCTCGCGGGAGCGTGGGTCGAAACCCTAGGGTTCCGCCGCACCGCGCAGCCCCACAACGTCGCTCCCTCGCGGGAGCGTGGATCGAAACTGCTCCGCCCGGACCACCGGCCGGTGGCGGCCGGGTCGCTCCCTCACGGGAGCGTGGGTCGAAACACGATCCAGCTTGTGCGCTACCACGACGACGGGGAGTCGCTCCCTCACGGGAGCGTGGATCGAAACCACGTGTTGGGCGCGATTGCCGAGTTTGAGCGGGCGTCGCTCCCTCGCGGGAGCGTGGATCCGTAACTGGGAGCCGTGGCCGCCCGCCCCGACAGACCGGGCACCGGATAAGGGGCGCCGCGGGAACGGTCCCGGGAACCGGCCCGGCGTTCCCGCGCGACGGGGGGACGGGCGGTGGCCGGCGCCCACCCTCCGGGTGCCGGCCACCGCCGCCCGTTCAGACCGCCTTGCTTTCCTCGACGTAGCGGTCCACCGCGCTCTTCAGGGCCTGGGCCTGGGTGCTCAGGTCCCTGGCCGCGCCCAGCATGTGTTCCGCCGACGTGCCCGCGACCTGCGCGGCGTCGGTGACGCCCGCGGTGTTGCGCGCGACCTCGCCCGTGCAAAAGGCCGGTTCCGTACGTCAGACGACACAGCCGCCGGCACCCTGCACGGAGGTCCGGCCGATGTGGTGGAACCCAACGAGCTTACGCGCATCCTCGTCCCAGAGCGCGAGCCGGACGCAGCGCAGGCTCTCGACCAGGGTGAGGCGGCCGACTTTCCCGAGAAGGTCGTGGCCCTCCAGGCATTCCTGGAGGCGGTAGTTCGGGATGCGGCTATTGAGGTGGTGAACGTGGTGCAGCCCGACGTTGCCCGTAATCCACTGCAGGATGCGGGGTAGGACGTAGTACGAACTGCCACCCAATGCCGCGTGATGAAAGTCCCAGTTCTCCCCGCTGTCCCAGACGGTGCCCTCGTACTGGTGCTGGACGTAGAACAGCCAGCCACCGATCCATGCCGCAACGCACACTGTCGGCAGGACCGCGCCGAGAACCGGTCCGACGCCGCCCGTCACATAGACGAGAGCGCTGAACAGGGCGGCAAGGCCGAGATTGAGCGCGAGAACCTCCCTCCACGCCGAGCGCCAGGGTACGCCGATGCAGAAGGGAAGCCGCTGCAGGACGAGGAAGTTCAATGGTGACCCGAGGACGATGAGCACAAGGGGATTGCGATAAAGTCGATACATGAGCCGGCCCCGGCGGGGCAGGGCCAGGTATTCGCGAACCGTCAGCGTCTTGATGTCCCCCGTGCCGCGGCGGCTCAGGTTGCCGGTCGAGGCATGGTGGAGGGCATGGGCCCGCTTCCAGCTGTCGTACGGGGTGACCGTCAGAAGGCTGAGTGCGAGACCGAGGCGGTCGTTGGTGGCGGGCGAGCGCAGAAACGACCCGTGTCCGCAGTCATGTTGAATGATGAAGAGCCGGACAAGGAGCCCACCGGCCGGAACGGCGAGGAGGAGGACCAGCACCCAGTGCCCATTCGCGGCGCCCCAGAGCATGGCTGCGCAGGCGGCGAGGTAAGGCACCAGGGTGGTGGCGAGTTGCCGAATCGCGCGGGAGGGCATTGGCTCGCGGTAGGCCGCGCAGTGGCGCGCGATCTGCTTGGCAAGCGATGCAATGTTCTCTGGGGCGGCGTCGACAGGGGATGGCGGAGCCGAGACTCCGCCACCTTGATTCGGTGGATTTCGTGTCACGAGTTGGCCTGCGCCCTTCTCCAGTCGCCGGGAAAAGCGCGGCGACGTCCTACGGTAAGGGGTTTGCCGGCCACGAGTTCCCGGCTGGTCGCTCTAGCATCGCCGCAACATTACACCAGGGCGCCGGGAGTGCGACCTGTTCTTGAGGCGCTAAAGGGGCTTGGCCGCGGCCTGCGGGTGTTCGAGGAAGAAGCGCAGCATTTCCCGTCCGGCGTCCGGGCCCCGCGGGTCCGTGTAGGAGCCGGACGGGCTGCCCCCCGCCCAGGCATGCCCGGCCCCGTGGATGGTCCAGTGCTCACACAGCACCCGGCCGGAGGCATCGGCATGGACCGCCCGGCTGTAGGCATGGCCGCCGGGTGCCTGGCCGCGCTGCGCCGTCGACCGTAGCCCCGCCGCGGACGACGTGGATTGGGCGGCGACCGCGTCGGCGTTGCGCGGATGGACGGTGGTGTCCCGGTCGCCGTGGAAGACGATCGTCGGAACACCATGGGCACCCGAACCGCCGCCCGCAGCGCCCTGGCGCATGGCGGCGAAGGCCGAGGGAAGATCCCGGGCCGCCCCGGCGGGCAGGCCGGAATGCACCCCGACCGCGGCGTACAGGTCGGGATACGCGGCACCCATGACGGCCGCCGCCGCCCCGCCGGCCGAGAGCCCGGCAATGTAGATCCGGCTCGGGTCCACCGGATGGTCGCGCATGATCTGCCGGGTGATCCCCGCAATCAGCGAGGGCTCACCCCGGTCGCGCCGCTGATCGTCCGGGCTGAACCAGTTCCAGCATCTCTGGGCGTTTGCCGAGGAGGGCTGTTCCGGGTAGGCGACCAGGCAGCCGTGCTCCTCGCCAAGCGCATTCATGCGGGTACCGGCGGCGAAGTCGTCGGACGACTGGGTGCAGCCGTGCAGCATCACGATCAGTGGCAGCGGCCGGCCGGCGGTGCGGCTGCCGGGGACATAAAGCTTATACGCACGCGTCCCGGCCGTACCGGTGTAGGACGCCGCCGTAAAGGACGCGCCCTCGGGCAGGGGATCGGGCGCAGGCCGCGCGGTGGCGCCCGATCCCCTGCCGTGCCCGGCGGGCATGACCCGGGCGGCAAGGCCGCGCAGGGTCTCCCCCAGGCCGGTCCTGGGCTTGGCATGCGGCCTGCGGTCGAACCGGGCCGGCTTGGCGGGTTCCATGGGTGGAAGGGTCTGCGTGGCTGCCGCGTCGAGTGTGACGAATTCCGCGTCTATGACCGCGGGCCGGCCGGTGCCGGCCGGTTCGGCCGCGTCTCCGCCTTGGAGGAGGCGTTGGATGAGCGCGGTCGCCTCGGCGAGCTTGCCGGCGTTGGTGAGGCGGGTCGCCTCGGCCATCCCGGCGGGGAGTTTGAAAGCCATGTCGGTCTTTCCATACGCGGAAGCGCGCCGGGCGACCTCGGGATGAGGCCCCGTCCGTCTTCCTTTGAAGGGGTGCGTCTGTGCGCGGTGCGGCGTCGTTGGCGCACCGGCAACGGTCACTGGATGCGGTCCGCGAGGGCGGCCTTGACGTCGGCGCTGGCGTGCAGCGCCCCCAGCACGGCAAGCGATGCGATGGTGGCGCGGGCGAGTTGAGGAGTGACGTCCGGGGCGATGCTGGCGAGGCCCAGGACGCGGATGTCGAGCATCTGTCCCGCATCCCGGGCCGCTTCAAGATCCGCGCGGTTGATGTGCTTGAGGCCGAGGTCCACGCTCTTGCGCGTCACCGCCTGCCGGACCGCGTCGGCATGCCTTTCGATCTGGTTGCGGATGGCGGTCCGGATGAAGTCGGTGCGGTTGGAGTAGAACCCCTCCTGCACCAGCAGGTCGATGTGGCCGAGGTCGACGAAGCCGAGGTTGATCGTGATCTTCTCGCTGTCCGCAGTCTTCGGCCGCGGGCCATGTGCTTTGTCGGCCATCCGGCGCCATCCCTTGACCATCTGCATGGATGGTAAATGGTACGGTATGGTTAAGTGTCAAGCGTCAAGCGTCGCGGAACGCGCCGGCGACCGCCAACATCCGGCGCGGGCATTCACCGGCCGTGATGCCGCCGCCGGCCTTTTTCGAGAAACCATCCCAAGGTGAACCGGTTGAGGGTTGGTCAAACGGCATCCGGAGGAGAGGACATGCGTACCATCCGTTGGGCCGCACTCGCAGGGGCGGTTCTCCTGTCAATGCCTGCGTGGGCACAGCAGGACCAGGGAGGCGTCCGAGGCGCGATCGACCAATTGAACCGCACCGTCAACCCCAACAGCTCACAGGATACCCGCAGCCAACGGCCGGATGACACCCGGCGCAGCGGCGAGGTCGGGCAACGGCGCGATTACCGTCGGTTCTCCGACCGCGATTTGCAGGACGAATACGAGAATAACCGGCGGAACCTGAACGCGATGGCCAACGAGCAGCGCGAGATCGAGGAGGAAATGAGAAGCCGAGGCATGCGTCGGTAAGGTCGACGGTGCCGGCACGGCGGCGACCTGCGGGGCGGCTCCCCCCGCTGCTGCCATGCGGCCTGCGCTATGCGGTGCCCGGCCTCCGCATCGGCATGCCATAAGATCGGGCTTTTGCCCGCGGGCCGGTTCATCAATGCCCGGCGCACGTTCCGCGGCAATGCGGTGAGGCCGGCCGACTGACCTTGCACCAATGCACCACCCGACCGCGCATTCGGGCGGGCATTCGGGCGGGCATTCGGGGCTGGCCGTGGCCGCGCCGGCACACCACAATGGCCGCCGCAACGGGTTTGGCCCGGACCACCCGCGGCCCGAAAAGACGCAAGGGGACGACGCATCATGAAGGTCAAAGCCGCGGTCGCGCGTGCCGCCGGTCGGCCGCTGGATATCGAGACGGTCGATCTTGAAGGGCCGCGCCTCGGCGAGGTTCTGATCGAGGTCAAGGCGACCGGCGTTTGCCACACCGACGCCTACACCCTGTCCGGCCTCGACAGCGAGGGCCGCTTCCCGTGCATTCTGGGGCACGAGGGGGCCGGCGTGGTGGTGGACGTGGGGCCCGGCGTGATGAGCTTGAGGAAGGGGGACCACGTCATCCCGCTCTACACGCCGGAGTGCCGGAACTGCGCCTTTTGCCTCAGTCGCAAGACCAACCTGTGCCAAGCCATCCGCGAGACCCAAGGGCGGGGTGTGATGCCGGACGGGTCCAGCCGCTTCAGCCTGGGCGGCGAGCCGGTGTGGCACTACATGGGCACCTCCACCTTCGCCAACTACACGGTGCTGCCCGAGATCGCGGTGGCGAAAATCCGTGAGGACGCCCCCTTCGACAAGGTCTGCTACATCGGCTGCGGCGTCACCACCGGCATCGGGGCGGTGGTCTACACCGCGCAGGTGGAGCCGGGCTCGCGGGTGGTGGTCTTCGGCTTGGGCGGCATCGGCCTGAACGTCGTCCAGGGCGCACGCATGGTGGGGGCCGACATGATCGTCGGCGTCGACATCAACCCGGCGCGCAAGGAACTGGCCGAGAAGTTCGGAATGACGCATTTCGTCAATCCGAACGAGGTCGAGGGCGATCTGGTCCCCTATCTGGTGAACCTGACCAAGGGCGGCGCGGACTACAGTTTCGAGTGCATCGGCAATGTGACGACGATGCGCCAGGCCCTGGAGTGCTGCCACAAGGGCTGGGGCCAGTCGGTGATCATCGGGGTGGCGCCGTCCGGCCAGGAGATCGCGACCCGGCCGTTCCAACTGGTCACCGGCCGGGTCTGGAAAGGGTCCGCATTCGGCGGAGCGCGTGGTCGGACCGACGTTCCCAAAATCGTCGACTGGTACATGGAGGGGAAGATCAACATCGACGACCTGATCACCCACACCATGCCGCTGGCCCGCATCAACGAGGCGTTCGACCTGATGCACGCGGGCAAGTCGATCCGCTCGGTCGTGACGTTCGACTGAGTGTCGGGGGGGCGGACGCGGGGACCGGATCAAATCGCACGCCAGCTTCGGCGGAACCCAGGCCGTTTACCGGCATGCGTCCCGCCTGCTGGGCTGCCCGATGGAGGTTGCGGTCTACCTGCCCCCGCAGGCCACCGCCGGGCCCGTGCCGGTGGTCTGGTACCTATCGGGGCTGACCTGCACCTGGGCCAACTTCACCGAAAAGGCCGGGGCGCAACGCTATGCCGCCGAGCACGGCGTTGCCCTGATTGCGCCGGACATCAGCCCGCGTGGCACCGACCTGCCGGGTGAGCACGAACGATGGGATTTCGGATCCGGCGCCGGCTTCTATGTGGATGCCACCGCCGATCCCTGGGCCCGCCATTACCGCATGTACTCCTATGTGACCGAGGAGCTGCCGGCCGCCCTTGCGGGGGCCGGCCTTCCCTTGGACATGACGCGTCAGGGGATCTGCGGGCATTCCATGGGCGGCCACGGGGCCCTCGTCTGCGCGTTCCGAAACCCGGACCGCTACAGGTCCGTATCCGCCTTCGCCCCTCTTTCCGCCCCCTCGCAGGTGCCCTGGGGGGAGCGTGCATTCGGCGGTTACCTCGGCCCCGACCGGCGGGTTTGGCTTCAATACGATGCGGTGGCACTCGCGGCTTCGACCGGCTGGCGCAAGCCGGTCCTGGTCGATCAGGGAGTGGCCGACGAGTTCCTGGGTACGCAGCTGCGCCCGGATCTGCTGGAGGCCGCCTGCGCGTCCGCCGGCATTCCCCTGCGGCTACGGCGGCAGCCGGGCTACGACCGCAGCTATCACTTCGTCGCGTCGTTCATCGGCGACCATCTGCAACACCATGCGGAGCGGCTTCGCGGACCCGTGTGACCACCCGTCCGACGCGGAGAAATCGCAAGAAAAAATTGTTAAAATAAGTTCTAAACATGACTGGCATGTTATTTAATCCAGGGTGATACCTCTGCGAGTGCGTAGATTGGGTGGAGCACGCATTCGCAATGACGAGGTATGGGATGCTGGGGTTTTGGACGTCGATCGCGCTCTGGAAGCGCGTGCTTGCCGGGCTCGTCCTTGGCATTGCTGCCGGCGCATATGCCGGCGAGGCTGCCACCATCTGGTTCAAGCCAATCGGCGACGTTTATGTTGCGGCGATCCGCATGGTGGTCGTGCCGCTGCTGTTCACCACCATCGTGGTCTCGGTCGCTTCCCTGCGCAACGCGACCGGTGCCACCCGTCTGGGGGCGCGGACGCTTGCCTGGTACGTGGCAACGGCCGCCATTGCCGCTCTTGTCGGGATCGGTACGGCCCTGCTGCTCCAGCCCGGCGAGACCGTCGGCCAACTGGCCAAGGGCACCTATCGGGCCCGCGAGATCCCCGGTTTCATCGACGTTCTGGTCGGCATTGTCCCCAGCAACCCGTTCCAGGCCTTCGCCGAGGGGAAGGTTCTCCAGATCCTGTTCTTCGCGGCCGTGGTCGGCGGGGCGTTGGCGGCGATGGGCGAGTCCGGTGCGCGGCTTCGGGGTGTCGTCGAGGATGCCAACGCGGTCGTCATGCGCATCGTCCGCGTCGTGCTGCAACTGACGCCGATCGGCACCTTCGGCCTGATCGCCTCGGTGGTCGGCGTCTACGGGATTGAGAAGCTGGCCCCGCTGGGCGATTTCATCATTGCCATGTATCTCGCCTGCGCCTTCATGGTGCTGGTGATCTACGGCGGGCTCGTGCGCGCCCACGGCCTCGGCTACCGGCGGTTCTTCGCCAACCTCTGGCCCGTCTTCCAAACCGGCTTCGTCACCTCCTCGTCCTATGCGACGCTGCCGGTGACCGAGGACACCATGGTCCGGCGCCTGGGCGTACCGAAGTACTATGCGGCCTTCGCGGCGCCCCTGGGGGCCACCATGAAGATGGACGCGTGCGGCGCAATCTACCCGGCCATCGCCTCGATCTTCATCGCCCAGTACCTGAACATCGATCTGAGCACGTCGGCGTACGTCGCGATCTTCCTGACCGCCACCCTGGGAACCCTGGCGACCGCCGGTGTCCCGGGCCCGGCCATCATCAGCATTACCATGACCCTGAACGCCGCCGGGCTGCCGCTGGAGGGGATCGCCTACATCATCGCAGTGGACCGGGTGATCGACATGATGCGCACGGCCACGAACACCACAGGCCAAGCGGTGGTGCCGGTGCTGGTGGCCGCAGAGGAGGGTATCCTCGACCGCGCGGTCTACAACGGTGCCCGTCCCGTGGGCGAGGTTGTCGATTCCTTGGCCCAACCGGTCTCGAAGGCCGCTTGAGGCCGGCCGCCGACCACCGCATCCACCCAGGTCGGCGGGGCCGGTTGTCCGGCTTCCTCCTCATCACCGACAACCCCGCCGCGGACTCGTGGCGGGGTTTGTCGTTTCGGGGGGGGGCGCTCGGGCCGTCCCGGCCTGTCACGTGCCCCTAGACGGTTCGAGTCTTCCCGAGGTTGGCGTTGTCGATGCTCAGGCTGGCCATCGGTTCTTCGACGTGACCTTCCGCTTCCCGGCACGGACGCCTTTCCATTCGTGCGCAAAGTATACAATCCATCGCCCGATGGCTTGGGCCGCCCGGAAACTTGTCCGGCGTGTGGAAAGCAATGCCAATACATTCCGAATAGGAGAAATTGACTTCTGAATACGCTCCTATGGGGGGCTTCCACGTGCTTTCCGTTGCACCCTCGGCATGAACCCGGACCGGGCCAGCCGGGAGATTTGCCGGGTGTCAGGTGGGGCAATGCGAAAGGTCCCCGGGGCACGCGCCTTGCCGAGGATAGGCAAGGCGCCGGACCGGCTGCATCCTCGGCCGTTCCCCGCCCCTTAAATGCTCGGAGAACCTATTCCTGGAGGCGAGCCAAGGCATTTTCCCGTCTGAAGCGACGCAACGCGAGGCGAGGTGTAGTATACATACCTGTACGAAAGTACAGGAAACCGGCTGGAAGGCCAACGCGCGGGAACGGATAAAATTTTAATCTATCATCAACTGATGGCGGTGATAGTAGGGGTCAGTGCGCCGCTCGGCCGTATGGCTGGCGGAAAATGTTGTGCGGAATAGCCCCAATGGTGCCGTCGGAAATGCCGGCCCGACTGGAGTGACGTCATGCTTGTCCCGACGCCCCTTGCTCGTCTCGGTATCAAATGGCGAATCCTCGGCAGCTTGGCCATCGTGTTGATCGCCTTGTTCGCCGGCATCAATTTCTTCCAATTGCGATCCGCCGAAGCCGAGCGCGCGGAGATGATCGAAACGCGCGGCCGTTTGCTGGCGAACATCCAAGGCGCAGCCCTGGGGGCGCCGCTGTGGAACCTGGACGATGGCATCGTGCAGGGGCTTCTCGAAGGCTTGGCGTCGGACCCCGACTTCGCGGGGGTCCGGATCATCGATGCCAAGGGGGCTGTTTCTCACAAGCACGGTCGACAGGATCTTCCGGAAGACGAACGCATCCGGGTGTCGGCTGTGATCAAGTACAATGGGAAGGATCTCGGCCGGCTTGAGGTGGACCTGTCGCGCGAGGGGCTGCACGCCGCTGTGCGTGAGGGGGCGATCCAGGCAACCCTTGCCAACGCCGCGATCCTGGCGGTGGTCCTGATTGCCGTCTATGTCGCGCTGATGATGATCCTCAGGCCGATGGCCACGTTGCAGCAGGCCATGGTCCGCGTGGCGGAAGGGGATCTGGCGACGGAGATCGTCGGCATTGCGCGCCTTGACGAGATCGGCGCCATGGCCCGGGCCGTGCAGACGTTCAAGACCAACGCGGAGGAGAAGCACCGGCTGGAGGAACAGCAGGCCGTCCTGGAGGCGGAGGCGGAAGCCAAGCGCAAGGCGGATCTCCACAGCATGGCCAACCGCTTCGAAAGCGACGTCCAGGGGGAACTGACCGGCGCCCGCGACACCGCCGGCAATATGACCCAATCCGCCAACCTGATGGCGGACAGCGCGGCCGACAACGCCCGCCTTTCGCAGGACACCGCCGACACCGCCGACCGCGTGTCCTCCAACGTGCAGACGGTTTCCGCCGCCGTCGAGGAACTGGCTGCGTCGATCCAGGAGATCAGCCGGCAGGTTGCGACCTCCAATGGTGCTGCGGCCGATGCCACCCGGCGGGCGGAGCAGGCGGTCGAGATGGTTGGCAGCTTGGTTTCGACCGCCAGCCGCATCAGCGACGTCGTCACCCTCATCAGCGGGATTGCGAGCCAGACCAATCTGCTGGCACTGAACGCCACGATCGAGGCGGCACGGGCCGGTGAGGCCGGCAAGGGCTTCGCTGTGGTTGCCGGCGAAGTGAAGGCGCTTGCAAGTCAGACCGCCAAGGCCACCGACGAAATCGGCGGGCAGATCGCCAGCATTCAGGAGGCGACCCGGACCGCGGCGTCCGACATCAGCGAAATCGCCCGCGCCATTCAGGAGGTCAGCAGCATCAGCAGCTCGATCGCCGCGGCGGTCGAAGAGCAGAATGCGGCGACGGGTGAGATCAGCCGGGCCCTGGCGGAGGCCGCGCAAGGCACGGCCGAGCTCAACCGCCATGTACAGACGGTGGCCGAGACGGCCCAGCGCTCGGGTGTGGCCGCAGGCGGCCTGCTCGGCGCCACCACTGAGCTCGAATCGCGCTTCGAAACACTCCAGGAGCGGGTTGGCCATTTCCTGGCGACAGTTCGATCCGCCTAGGAAGGGCTTCGCAACGGTCCTCTCGGGGAAGGGCGTTTCAGCCCCGACCTCGTGGGTGCACCGGGCGATTTCAGGTGATCGGAAGGCCCGCCCCACGGCGGGCCTTTTCGATTCCGCCTGCGCGCTTCCGGGGCGGCAGGCTTCGTTGGCGCCCCGGCCGGCCTGGAGAAGCGGCTGTCCGCGGGGCGGTGCACCGTGGCGGACGGATGCCGCAAGGTGCTCCCCTGGCGCACCCTCGCGGCCAGGGGTTGGTGCTCATCTGGACGGCGGATCGGCCACGTGGCCGGGAGGGGGCGGGCTGGCGGCCCAATCCTGCACATGGACGCACGGCCTGTTTGGCAGGATGGGCTATCATGGGGCCAAGCCCGACGGTGATTGCCGGCGTATGCTGACCGGTGCCGTTACGGTCGCCGAGAAGCGGGCTCGTTCCGGGGTGGCTGAGGGGGGATTCGGACTCCGCGGGAGTCCGCCCGTTTCCTGAATGGGGCAATGGGGTGCCGTCAGGGGCGTCAGGCCGTTGCGGTCTCTTCCGTGGAAATTGCAACCAACCGATCCGTCGGCAGCCGGATGTCAATGGTCGTTCCCTTGCCCAAAGCGCTTCGGATGTGGAGTTCCCCGTCGTGCAGGCGGACGAGTGCATCGGTGATGGGAAGGCCCAATCCGATCCCGTCCTGGTCGCGGGCGTGGGGCGAACCAACCCGTTCGAAGGGTTGGCGTACGCGTTCGAGATCCGCCGCGTCCATGCCGATCCCGGTATCCGCGACCGTGACGAAGGGGTATCCCGCCCCCATGCCAGGGCCTGCGTCCGCGACACCGACGCGGATGTCGACCCGGCCGCCTTCCGGGGTGAATTTGATGGCGTTGCCCAACAGGTTGAGCAGGGCTTGGCGGATCTTGTCCCCGTCGATGCGCACTTGCACGCGTGCCGCGTTCTGGACGTAGGTCAGTTTCACCCCGGCCTTGCAGGCAAGCGGCTCGACCAACCGCAACGTTTCTTCGACCAGATGGATCAGATCCACCGTCTGCTCGGACAATATCAATTTGCCCGCTTCGATACGGCTGATTTCCAGGATTGCGGAAATCAGGCCGAGCAGGTGCTGGCCCGCCCGCTCGATATCCGACAGATAATCCTTCTGCTTGGGCGAGACGGCACCGAAGTGACCTTCGCCCAGCGCCTGGGCAAAGCCGATGATGGCGTTGAGCGGGGTGCGCAATTCGTGGCTCATGGTGGCCAGGAAATTGCTCTTCGCCCGGCTTGCGGCTTCGGCCGCCTGTTTCGCGGCGGCGAGCCGGGCTTCGGATTGGCGGGCCACGGTGACGTCACGATGAACGCTGACGAGGCTCCCGTCCGGCGTCTCGGCCTGTGTGCTCTCCACGACCACACCCGACGGCAGCGCCATTTCCAACGCGCCGTCGCGATGGGCGGTCATCCGCCAAGCCACCCAGGCCCGCCGCTCCTCGTCCGTCGCGTCGGGCAGTACCGCCATCGCCGCACGGGTTGCGATCCGTTCGAACGGCGTACCAGGAACAAGCAGGTCCCCGAGGTGTGGGTACAGCTCCGCATACCGGCGGTTCGCCAGGACCAGCCTGCGGTCGGCGTCCAGCAGGACGAACCCATCGGTCATTGCGTCCAGGGCCTGGTCCAGGATTTTCTTCGATCTGCGGGTTTCCGCCGCCGCCCGCTCCCGCGCGTGCACCAGCCAAGCCGTGGAAAGGGCGAACGCGACAACAAAGAAGGCGAGCAGGGCCGAAACGGCCAGAATCGCCTTCCTCTCCTCCCGCCATGTCGCGAGTGCGTCCGCCTCGCGGATGCAGGCGACCACGGTCAGCCTCTCGTAAAGCAGCGGGGCGGCCGCGGTGATTATCTTCAGCTTCTCGGTACGGCTGTCGATCTGCGCCCAGCGCCTGTCGGCGTTCAGACGCTCCGTGATCGGCGGCAGGCGCTCCCCGATCCGCAATGGCCCGTTGGGCACGCTTGCGAGAAGCCGCCCATCGGCGCGTTCCAGCGTTACGACCTGTGCGGCGGTCGCAGTGGTCGGCAGCAGCAGTGGCGCCAACCCGTGCAATGGGAATTCAGCCACCGCGACCAGTTGGCGTGCATCGTCCGTGCGCAAAAGCCGGCCGAGGTAGAGCACCCATTCGCTCGTCAAGGGGTTCCGGACGGGATCCCCGATCATCATCACGCCGGCCTGGGATTGCCCACGGGCCGGCACCAGCTTGTCGGGCAGGGGCGGTGGGCGTCGGCGGGTGGCGGGTTGGCCGGACGCCAGAACGCGGCCATTGAAGTCCAGGATCATCAGGTCGCGGACCAGGAAGCTTTGGTCCGACAGCACCCGCAGGATGTGGTTGGTGGCTTCCGTGCCCATGGGGTCGCCGCTGGCAGGGATCGAGATCAGCGCCTCCAGACCCGCCAGCAGTGCATCGATCTGGAGCAGACCCCGGTTCATGTTCGCCTCGGCGCCGGCGACGAGGCCCTCGACCGTCTTCCCGGCCTCCTGGAGTGCATCGTTCCGCCCATGCCGCAGGAGCGTCACGGTCGCATAGGCCTGGGCGGCCAGCAGGGCCGCTGCCGCGAGCAGGATGACCTGGGGGGTGCGCCGCGCGGGCTGCATCTGCGTTCAACCGCGCGGTGCCGGGATGGACAGCAGCGGGCCCAGCGACGTGTTCCATGCGGATATGCAACCGTCGCCGCAACGGCCCAGCCATCCCGGCAGGACGGTCCCGACGATGAGCGACCGGATCCGGTCGGCATCCGCGGGGGTTGTGGGGACGCGCACCATCCGGCCCTTGCGGCCCGACGCGCAGGCCGGCGCCCCCGTGTTGCAGGCCAAGCCCTCGTCGGTTTCGCGCTCGGCCGCGTCGAGGATTTCGGCTTCCAATTGGGCGATTTCGCGGCGCAGGAATTCGGCCACGGCGGGAGGCAGTGCCCGCCAAGCCGTCCCGTTGGCGGCGAATACCGCCACGCCCCACGTTATGGCAAGCTCGTGGATGTGGGTTGTCACCTCGTGCAGGCCGGCGCTGTTGCCGGACATCGTGCCCGTAATGGCGCACTCGACGGCGCCACGACGGATGGACGGGACGACTTCGCCGAAGGACGTGACGATCGGTGTTGCGCCCAGTGCTTCGACGAGTTCCGACTGCGCCACGTTTGCGGTCCGAATCCGCCGGCCCGCGAGGCTGGCAAGATCCGTGAACGCGTTCCGGCAAAAGAGGACCTGCGCCGGATAGGCGTAGATGCCCAGGAGTTTCAAATCGTAGTGGTCGCGCAGATGGTCTTGGATGAACGGCCGGGACGCGGTCAGGGTGCGCCGAAGCGACGAGAAGTCGGGGCTGAGCAGCGGCAGGTCCAGCGCGCCGAGTTCCGGGGCGTCTATGACCATGTTGCTGAGCTGGGTCGTTCCGAATTGCACCACCCCCAGGCGGAGCAGGCGCATCATATCCCGCCCCAGGATTCCGCTCTGGTCGAACGGCGAGATTTCCGCCGTGACCTGCCCGCCGGACCGCTCGGCGATCCGGCGGGTCCAGAACGGCATCTCGTGGTTGGTGTACTGGTTGGCGTTGGCCAGGTTGCCAATGATGCGCAGGTGGGTTTTCGGGTATGCCGGCTCGACCGCTCCCGCCGCGTGAGTGAAGGCGAGCGTGAGGAGTACGGCACACACCGACAGGAGCCGCAACCGCCGGAGACGATTTGGCGACATGGTTCCACCAGCTGCGAATTACCTTCGAAGGGTGTAGCACAAAAGTATTATGTTTTTGCAAACCGGAAGTTGCTTTGCCATTCCGAAGCTTGCGCGGATGGGTGGTCCCCCGTCGCCGATGGTTGACCAACCTTGCCCCTTTCCCGGCCAGCGTTCGCAAGCTGTGACTCGGGCGGTTCCCGACCCGATGGATTTATCCGCGAACAATCGGTGGGGCTGCGCAAGGGTGGCGCCCATGCAGGGGGATTCCACGTTCATTGGATTGGAATGAGATCCCCGCCCTCATAGCCGGCCTGGAATCCAATGGTCCCGTCCTCCATCCAGGATGCAATCACCAGTGATGTCGTGCGCTGCCGGGCGCATTCGGGTCCCCTGCTCTGGACGGCCGCGCTTTTGATGCAGCTGCTGGCCGCGGTGCCTGTTCTGCTGGCCGAAACGCCGCCGTTGTTCGACTACCCGAACCATCTGTCCCGTGTGCATGTCCTGTTGGCGTGGGATCGGGTTGCCGAATTCCGGGTCTGGTTCGCGCAATCCAGTTTCCTGATCCCCAACGTTCTGTCCGACCTGATTCTGATCGGCCTTTCCAGTCTCGTCGGCGTCGAGACGGCGGGGCGCTGCCTGCTGGTTCTCATTCAGGCATTGACACTCGGCGGGATCGTCACGCTCGGCCGTGCGGCGACCGGGCGGGCGGAGGTGTGGCCGCTGTTCGGCGCGTTGTTGCTCCACAACGAAATGAGCGCCTGGGGTTTCCTGAACTATGGGCTTGGCCTTGCGGGCCTGCTTTGGGGGATGGCGGCGTGGCTCGGCACCGAGGGCCGGTCGCGCCGGATGCAGCTCGCCCTCGGTGCTGTTGCGGCAATGACGACCTTCGCGGCGCACCTTGTGGCGTTCGGTCTGTTCGCCGCCGCCGTTGCGGCGTTGGAGGCCCGGTGGGCATGGTCGACGGCGAGGGCCCGCGGCATTGCCACCGTGTCGGGACGGCTGGCGGCTTCCGGAGCGATCCTGCTGCCCCCCATGCTGGTGTTCTTCCTGGCCAGTCCGACCGGCGGTCTGGCTCCGGCCCTGATGTTCGACCCGTCCCCGTTCGCCAAGCTGTCCCCCTATACCCGGCTGCTGGCATCCGGTGTGCCTGCGGCGGATCTGGCGGTTGCGATCCCCGCCTTGGTGTTGCTGGGGGGATTGGCCGTGGCCGGGCGTCTGACCATCGATCCCCGCCTGGGCACCGTGGCCGGCATCTTCGTACTGGCCCAACTGCTGCTGCCCCACTCGGCGCTGGGGTCGTATTTCCTGGACGCCCGCATCGCCGTGGCGGTTGCTCTGGTCGCGGTGGCCGGTCTGCGGTCCCGTACGCGAGCCGGGGATGCCCGCGGCACGCGGGACCCGGCCGCCCCGGCCACCGCCCCGGCCGTCGTGTTGAGCGCTCTGGTCGTCCTGGTCGGCCTCCGGTCCGCGCTGCTGACCATGCAATGGCAGGCGGTGGAGGGGTTGGCCCGCCCGCTGCTGGCCGCCCTCGACCGCGTTCCCCCCGGCAGCCTTGTCGTCGGCACCTCGACCGTTCCGTTGGAGGAGGGGCGGACATGGCTGCGCTCCCGCGCCGGATATCCCCCCGATGGTCATGTGGTGTCCTATGCCACCATCCGGCGCGATGCCGTCACCCCGAACATCTTTGCCCGTGAGGGCCAGAACCCTCTGGTGTTCCGGTCGCCCGTGGCGAACCTCGCCGAGGTCGGCTTGCCGGTGGACGGCCGGGGGGCCCCTCCCGGCCCGCCGATGGAACAGGACGTGCTTGACATGATCGCGGCGGCAGCTTCGGTCAGGTCCGACCTGGACCGGGTCGGGCTGAGGCATCAGGCCCTGTTCGTCGCGGTCCTGCATATCGGTTGCCGGGATTGGCCGGCGGACCTCTCCCATGGTTTCGGCACACCGGTCGAAATGGCCGCGTGCGGCGACCATTTTTCGCTGATCCGGATCCGTGCGGCCGGTGCCCACGGGTCCCAACCATCGGGCGATCCGTACTGGGACGAGGGAACCCAATGAGACGGGCCGGCTAATCCCATTGCGAACATGCCGGGCAGCGGGGTGCAGCTGTTCTAACGAACGGAACAGCCCATCCTCCGGTCGTGACGATCAGCGTACTTTCCACCCGACCTGCCCCCGGGGTCCGCCCGGAGGCCCCGATCGGCGCCCTCGGGGTACGCGCCGGCCTGCTACTCTGCCTTGTGCTGGTGGCCGTGCCGCTGCTCGCCTCCGGGACGCCGCCGCTGTTCGACTATCCCAACCATCTCGCCCGCGTGCACATCCTGCACCATTGGGACCGGCTGGCGCTGTTCCAGGCCCATTACGGGATTTCCAGCTTCCTGGTCCCGAACGTGCTGTCGGATCTGGTGCTGCTGGGGTTCATGGGGCTCGGGGATGCCCATGTCGCCGGGCGCGCGCTTCTGCTGGTCATCGCGTGGGGCACGCTGACGGGCGTGCTTGCCTTGAACCGTGCCGCGACCGGCCGGGCATCGGTCTGGCCTTTGCTGGGTGCCCTGCTGGTCTTCAACGAAATGTTCGTCTGGGGATTCCTG
Source organism: Azospirillaceae bacterium (assembly GCA_035645145.1). Lineage (GTDB taxonomy): Bacteria > Pseudomonadota > Alphaproteobacteria > Azospirillales > Azospirillaceae > CANGXM01. The sequence continues at coordinate 17,005 of DASQNC010000068.1, forward strand.
AACTACCTGCTGGGGCTTGTCCTGCTGCTGTGGGGGATGGCGGCCTGGCTTTGGCTGGAGCGGCGCCCGCGGGCCGTCCAGGTGGCCGTCGGCACCGCCTTCGCCCTGTCGCTGTTCCTGTCGCATCTGGTCGCCTTCGGCCTGTACGGGGTCGCGATCGCCATCCTGGAGCTGCGGCGCGTCTGGCGCGCGGGCACCCTTTGGCGGGCGGAGGGCGTCGGACGCCTGGCGGTCTCCGCCACGCAGTTCGTCCCGGCGTTGGCCCTGTTCCTGTGGGTCAGCCCGTCGAGCGGGCTGCCGGTCGATCTGCGATTCGACTACAGCCTGTGGGGCAAGCTGTCGCCGTTCGCCCGGCTGCTGTCGACCGGCAATCCGATCGCCGACACGGGAACGCTCGTCCTTGTGGTGGCCATCGTCGCCATCGGCTTGGCCACACGCCGCGTCGGGCTGCACAGGGATCTGGCGCTCGTGGCCGGTGCCGACCTGCTGCTGGTTCTCGTATTGCCCTACTCGGCGCTCGGGTCCTTTTTCCTGGATGCGCGCATCGTCATTGCCACCGCCCTGGTGGCCGTCGCGGCGGTCACCCCGCGCGTCGTGGTCGGTGCCAACGACGTGACGGGCCGCAGGGCCGGCGCAAGGTGGTGGGGCCGATGGCCTCTGCTGGCGGTCATCCTGGTCCTGGTCGGAGTCCGGACGGTTGTCCTGGTCCGGGATTGGCATGCCCAGTCCGAGCAGTACCGGCCCGTGCTGGCAGCGCTCGACCGCCTGCCGCCCGGCAGCATCCTCGTCGCAGGCTCGGCCGCCCCGTTCGAGTTGGGGGACTGGTTCTCGACACGGCGGATCCGCCCCCCGCGCGAGCATGTCGCCACCTACGCCACGGTGGATGCCGATGTGCTGGTGCCCAACGTCTTCGCCCGAGCGGGGCAGAATCCGCTGGTCTACACCCCCGCCCAGGAAGAGATGGCACCGTTGGGCCGCAACCCGATCCTGCGGCTGTTCGGGCCGGACGGCCTGCGCCACTTGGCGACCGAGGCGGCCCGTGTGGCCAGCCGCCGCAACGTCATGGATCCGCCCCCCACCGGTGTCTTCGTGATCGCCCACCATGTCCGGTGCGACGCGTGGCCGGCGGACGTGCCGGTGCGGGCCGCCGCCTGCGGGCCGGACTTCTCGTTGATGGAGGTGGTGCCGGTGGCCGCGGGCCCGGCACCCGACACCAGGGGCGGAACCGCCGAGGAGACCAGGATGCCATGACCGGCCATTCCAGGCGCATCGTTCCCGGCCTTTCCGCACTGCTGGCGGCTCTGCTCGCCTACCTTGTCTTCCTGGCACTGGGGAGATCGCTACCAGGGCCGGACCTGATGGATTTCGGGTCGTTCGTCGCTTCGGGCCGTGCGGCGGCGGAGGGGCAGAACCCGTACGGCGTGTACCCGCTCACCTTCCATGTGGTGCTGCCGAACTTCGAGTCCTGGAACCCGAATCTCAATCCGCCGATCTCGGTTCCCGTCTTCGCGTGGATCGGGCAGTTCGATCCGCACGAGGGATTCCGCTCCATGTGGGCCTTTTCCTTCGTCGGCTACGCGGTTGCGGTTGCCCTTCTGGCGCGGCGCTACACGCCGGATCGTTGGGTGCTGCCGGTCGCGTGGGCGTTCGCGTTGGCCGGCTTCTGGGACACGCTGGTCCTGGGCCAGATCTACGTGCCGCTCGTGCTGGCGACGGTTTGCGCCTGGCTGGCGCTGGATCGGGATCGGCCGGTGGCCGCCGGGGTGCTGATCGGCATCGTGGTCGCGGTGAAACCCAACTTCCTGGTCTGGCCGGGCCTGCTCTTCCTGGCGGGCCACCGGATTCCGGCCTTGGTGTCGGTCGCCACGGCGGCGGTGCTGAGCGCCATCCCCGTCGCGATCTATGGGCCCGGCATCTATGGCCAGTGGATCGAATTGCTGGCGTCCGATAGGGAACGGGCGGTCTTCCTGACCAACGCGTCCCTCTCGGCCTTGGCCCTGCGGGCGGGTTCCGGCACGGCCGGCCTGGCTCTGAGCGTGCTGGTCCTGGGCGGCATGGCCCTGTGGTCCTGGCGGGCCCGGCCCGCGGCGATGGCCGCGAGCGTCTATGGATTGATCGGTGCCCTGCTGGCCTCGCCGATCGCATGGGTCCAGTACACGATGTTCCTGTTGCCGGTGTTCTTCGCCCGGCCCCTGACATGGCCGATGCTGGTTTCGGCCGGGCTGCTGGTGGTGCCGGTGCCCACCATCCTGGGCTATCTCGATGCGCCTTTGTGGATGCGGCTGACCGTCGGATCCTGCTACGGCTGGGCGGTCGTGCTGTGCCTCGTGGGAACCCTGGCCGGATACGCGGGTCGCGGTGCGGGGGCGCCCGGCGGACCGTTCCGCGCCCGGCGTCCGGCCATCAATGTCAAGGCGGGCGGCGTCAAAGCAGGTTGAGCACCAGGGCGCACACACCGCCCGTCGCAACCCCCGCCAGCACCTCCACCGGACTGTGGCCCATGCGCTCGCGCAGGGCCTGCACGACGGGATCCGCGGGGTACAGCGTCTTCAACGCGGCGGCATGGAGCCCAACCTTCCGGCGCAGGTCCATGGCGTCGATCATCACGATCACCGCCAGCGTCAGCGCCACCGCGAACCAGGGTGTGCCGAAGCCGACCTTGAGGCCGAGCAGCCAGCAGGTGGTCCACACGATCGTCGTATGCGTGCTGGGAATCCCGCCGAGGCCAATCCGCCCGAAGGCGAGGCGGCCCTCCTTCAGGGTGTTTATGGCGAATTTCAACGACCCGGCGGCGAGGTAACCTGCCACCGGCGCCAGTGGATAGGCGATGTCCATTCCCACACCCCTTCCTTGGAACCGGGTGCCGCGTCGGAAGACGCCACCCGTCAGATCGACAGCCGTTTGAAGATCGGTTCCGGCACGGCCCGGATCGCCATCATCACCGGCCGCCAGAACCCCGGGAAGTAGACCACCTCCGTCCCCCGCCGCGCGGCTTTCAAGCAGGCCCTGGCGCACGCTTCGGGCGAGGCGACCAGGAACATGCCCGGCAACCCCCAGGTCATGGCGGTGTCCAGGAAACCCGGTTTGACCGTGACCACCCGCACGCCGGCGTCGGCCAGATGGCTGCGCATCCCCTGAAGGTAGGCGTGCAGGCCCGCCTTGGCCGAGCCGTAGATGAAGTTCCTGCGCCGACCGCGGTCGCCGGCGACCGAGCCCAGCACCACCACGGACCCGCCGCCCTGCCGGCGCAACCCCGGCTCCAACCGGTTGAGCACGGACATGACGCTGAGGAAGTTCACCTCCACGACCCGCCGGGCGATGGCCGGGTCGGCCAGCGAGGCCGCCTGGTCGGGCATGCTGCCGACCGCATAGAACAGGTTCAGCCGCCGGCCCCGGGCGCCGTCCCAGCAGGCGGCCACGAAGTCGTCATGGCTGCGGTCGTCGGCGGCATCGAAGGGCAGGACCGTCACTTGCCGCCCGGTGCGCAGCCGCAGGTCCGAGGCGGTCGCCGACATGTCTTCCCGGTCCCGTCCGGCAAGCACCAGGTCGGCGCCGGCCTGCGCCGCCTCCCGCGCGAAGGCCCGGGCGACCGACGACGTGGCCCCCACCACGACCCAAAGGTCGTCGGCGGGGCCGGAAGGCAGGGTGGCGGAAGACAGGGGCGGGGTGGTCATGCGGCCTCCCGGATGCGCAGGCGGCGGGACATGTCCGATCCCAGGCGGCGGTCCGGATCCACGCGGTCGAGCACCGCCCGGAACTCGGGCAGGCGCGGGTACATGCGGCGGAATCCCTCGGGCGACAGGCTCGCGTCCTTCGCCAGATAGATTCGGCCGCCATGGGCCAGCACGAGCCGCTCGAGGCGCGCCATCAGCTCGGCCGTCCCGGCGCGGACCGGGAAGTCGAGCGCCAAAGTGAACCCCGACATGGGAAACGACAGGTGTCCACGCCCCGGCCCGCCCAGCGTTTTCAGAACTGCCAGGAAGGAGGCCGATCCGGCACCGGCGATGGCTTCGACCAGCGCCGGAATGCCGCGTTCGGCCTCGCCATCGGGGATCACGCACTGGAACTGGTGGAAGCCGTTCTTCCCGTACATCCGGTTCCAATCCCGGATCGCATCCAGCGGATAGAGGAATTTCCCGGCGGGCTGGACCCGTTCCCGCCCGTCCGCCGGCACGCGGGTGTAATAGAGATGGTTGAACAGGCCGATGCTGTGGCGGTTGAGCACGATGCCCGGCAGATCCACTGGCAATCGCATTTCCCGCGGACCGGCCCCGGATGCCGGGGCGGCCTGGTCGGCGGATGCGAAGTCCGCGGTTTGCAGGATGCCGCGGCCGAGCCCGGCGCCCTTCGCCACGGCGTCGATCCAACCGACCGAATAGGCCGCGCTCCGGCGGGCCTCGACCAAGGCGGCCATGAACGCGCCGATGTCCGGCAGCCTTTGTTCCCGGACCACCATGTGGCCCGAGGGCACCCGCTTCATCCGGAACGCGACGGCCACCATCAGTCCGGTCAGTCCAATGCCGCCAATGGTGGCGGCGAACAGGCCGGGGTTTTCCTGCGGGGATGCGCGGACGATTTCGCCCGAAGGAAGCGCCAGGTCCACCCAGGCCACATGGTCGCCGAAGCTGCCGACCCGGTCGTGGTTCTTGCCGTGGACGTCGTTGGCGACGGCGCCGCCGATGGTCGCAAAGGCGGTACCGGGCGAAACCGGGGCGATCAGGCCGCGGGGCAGGAACGCGGCCTCGATCTGCCGGAAGGTGACGCCGGGCTCGCACACCAGAAGATCGCCTTCCGGGTCGAAATCCAGGAACCGGTCGAGCCGTCCGGTCAGGATCGTGGCACCGCCGTCGTTCAGGGCGGTGTCGCCGTAGCTGCGTCCGGCCCCGAACGGAATTATGGAGGGCCGGGCTTCCCCGGACAGCAGCGCGGCCAGGGCTTCGGACCGGCGTTCCGGCCGGAACGCGCGGGTGTTCGCGCGTATGGCCCGGCCCCAGCCGGTCAGGACAAGCGGCTTCGCCCTCATGCGGGCGCCCCCCGGCGGGCCAGCCGCAGGGTCGGGGGCAATGCGACGAACCCGAGCGCCACCGCGAACCACAGCGTGGTGACCCGGACCACGGCGGTCGCCGGGATCGCAAGATCCAATCCCACACCATGCGCCGCGAGAAGGGCGAGCATCGCCGCCTCCGTTCCGCCGAGCCCGCCCGGCAGGAACGACAAGGCCCCGGCCAGCATTGAGGCGGTGAAGACGAAGACCGCGGCCTTGAACCCGATGTCCGCCCCCAATGCCTCCAGGATCAGGGCGAACGCCGTGCATTCGGCCAGCCAGCCGGCCAGCGTCAGTGCCATGGCGACCAGCATGATCCGCGGGGCGAACAGCTCGGCCGTCCCGCGGAGGGCGCTGCGCGTCCTGCCGAACAGGCGCGGCCACCGCCCGACCGCCCGGTAGGCGGCCCCGATCCCGCCGAGCGCCAGCCGTGGCCGCAGGCCGAGCAGCAGCATCCCCGAAACCACCACCGCAGCCGCCGCGGCAATCCAGACCCCGGCCCAGCCCCCGGCCGAAAGCGACGCGAGGCTGAGCATCAGAAGCAGGCCCATGGCACCGAGGTCGGCAACCCGGTCGGCGATGAACAGCGGCATCGTCCGGGCGTAGCGGTAGCCGTGGCACCGCTCCATCAGCCACAGGCGCAGGGCTTCACCGACCTTGCCGGGCGTGGTGGTCAGCGCGAAGCCCGCCGTGAAGTAGAGCGCCGTCCGGGGGAACGGCACAGGGACGCCCAGGTGGTTGCCGTAGATCTGCCAGCGCACGGCGCGCAGGACGTAGTTCAGCAGCGACAGTCCCAGCAATGCCGCCACCAGCGGCAGGTTCAACCGGGAAAGGTGGATCCAGACCCCGGGCCCGCCGGCGGCGACCGCGGCAACGGCCATGCCGGCCGCGAACACGACCACCGACAGGACCACCATTCCTTCCAGCCGGCGCACGTCCAGTCCGGTCCCGCGGATTTCCGGCACGGGCGGCCTCACAGATGGACGAGCAGGGCGAAGGACACGGCCCACAGCCCCATGGCCGCGATCAGGAAGCGATCGGTCAGCACGATGGCCGTCGGGGTGCCGGACCTCTCCTCGACCAGGGCGATCTGCAGATAGCGCAGGATGCCGGCCAGCACGAACGGGATGGTGACGTAGAGCCGCGGGTGGCCGAGCTGGTCCACCACCGCCGGATCCGTGGTGAAGATGGTGTACGAGATCAGCAGGGCCGCCAGCACGATGGAGATGGACGCGTCCAGAAAGGGGAGCGAATAGCCCTCCAGGCTGCGCCGGTGCCCGCCGCCCAGGGATTTCGTCAGGTCGTCCCGCCGCTTCGCCAGGGCCAGGAACATGGCGACCAGGCCGGTGCAGACCACGATCCAGACGCTGGGCTCGACCTTGATCAGGGCCGCACCGGCGCAGACGCGCAGCATGAACCCCATGGTGATGATCATCACGTCGATGATCGATACGTGTTTGAGGCCCAGCGAATAGCCGATGTTCATGACGAAATAGACCACCGCGATGGCCCCGAAGACCGGGGACAGCGCAAATGCAAGGCCCAGGCCGGCGGCCAGCGCGACCGACAGGAGAAACAGCGCCGTCCCGCCGGTGACCTCCCCGCTGGCGATGGGCCGCTTGCATTTGGTTGGATGCAGGCGGTCGGCCTCGCGGTCCATGTAGTCGTTGAGCACATAGACGGCGCTTGCGAGCAGGGAGAACGCCAGCACGCCCAGCAGCACCGTCCAGATCCCGCCCCATGTGACCGTCGAGGGGGTCAGGAACAGCGGGGCGGCGACAAAGGCGTTCTTGACCCACTGGTGGGGACGGAGCAGGCGCAGCCATGCCGGCGGGCGCAGCAGGCCGTCCACATCGACGGCCGGCTTGCGTGTGGTGGTCAAGCCGATGCGGTTCGCCCGTTCTTGTGTGGTTTCCGTCATCCGCCCTCCGAACCCTTGTCTCGGGCAAGCGGCCAACCCCGGAGGAGGCCGTTGCGCCACGCACGGAACAGCCTGTCGATTCGCGGCCTGCAGCTTCTGCCAAACAGCGAAGTGCGTCAAAGACGGTGCAAATCTTTGGTCGTGCCGCCATCGACGCCCTATCGCCGCGATCTCACCGAAGGCGCGGCCTCTTCCGCATGAGTGCGGTGCCCTGGCGATACGGGGCGGGCATTTGCCTGGAGCTGGGACAATCCAGGCGTGGTAAGTCCCCGTTAACCACGTTACGCCAGCATCCCGGCGCGATGAACGCCCGACATTCCCTCGTGCGCGCCGGCCTGATGCTGTTTGCCATGGCCGCAGCCGCGCTGTTCGATCCGGCCCCGCACCCTGCGGGCGCTGTCGGTTGGTTGCCCCCGTCCGGTCCGCATCCGGTGGGGACCGGAACCGTGTCTGCGTTGCCCGCCCGCAAGATCTGCCAGGTCATGGGCGAGGTGGATCGGGAAACCGGGCAGCCGGCGATCAACCGCACGGTCACCCGCCACAGGTTCTGGGGGACGGATCTGGGCGCCTCGTTCGAACACCGGGGACGCCTCTACTTCCTGTTCGGCGACACCCATACGTCCGCTGGCCTCAGGCGCCCCGCCGACAGCGACTTCATCGCGGTGTCGGACGACGGCGACCCCGAGGACTGCCTGGCGATGGACGTGGCCTCGGAGGCCGACGGTGGCTTCCGGCCTTTGACGATCCCGGGCATCCATTCGGGTGCGTTCGCCGTCCCCACCGGCGGGTTCAGCGTCGATGGCCGGATGTATGTGTTCGCAACCACCGACCATACCCCGGCGAATCCCATGGGCCGGTCCGTGCTGGCACGTTCGAACGACGACGGGGGGAGCTTCGAGCTCCGCCGCGACATGTCGCGGACGCATTTCATCAACGTGGCGCCCGTGGTGGCCGATACCCGGACCATTGGCGCCATTCCGGGATTACCGGATGCCGGCACGACGGTCCTGTTATGGGGGAGCGGCCGATACCGTGCCAGCGATCCCCGGTTCGCCATCGTTCCGGCGGACCGGGTCGAGGATCGGGATGCCATCCGCTATTTCGCGGGAATGGACGCCGCGTCCGGCGAGCCCCGATGGTCCGCGCGGGAGGAGGACAGCGCGCCTCTCTTCCAACAGCCCTGCCTGGGCGAGCTGTCGGTCGCCTACCTGGCTCCCCTGGGCAAGTGGGCGATGCTTTACAATTGCGCGGAACCCGGCAGCCGCATCCTGATCCGCACGGCCGACCGGCCATGGGGCCCTTGGTCCGAACCGTCGGTCCTGTTCGATCCAGAGCGGGACGGCGCCTTCTGCCGCTACATGCACCCGGGCCCCCTGATGCGGGTGCGCGCCGACGGCTGCCGGATGGTTTCCGATCCCCACAGCATCGGCACCGCCGGCGACGTCTACGCCCCGTACATCGTCTCCCGCTTCACCCGTTCCAACCCCGACGGGTCCGCGGACATCTATTTCCTGATGTCGACGTGGAATCCCTACACCGTCGTCCTCATGAAGGCGACGCTGCGCCCGGACGCCCCGCACCCGCCCGCCATGCCCGGATCGCGGCTGGCCGAGACCGAGACCGGGGTCGGGGCGGGCGTCCCGGCGAACTGATCGGACGGTCATCTTCCGGGCGCGCCTTCCGGGTTGAATTCCCTGTTCGACCGGCCTCCGGAGGGCGCCCCGCTACCCGGGCGCCCCCGCCCGGGCCGCGTGCAGGGCCTTCCCGGGCTCGCAGGGGTCGTTCGCCGACCTTTCGTCCGCGATGCGGTTGCGTGTGGACGAGAGGAGGTAGGTGGGCGTGTCGGCGCGCTCCACCAGCAGAAGATCGGTTCCGATCCGGCTGACGCGCCAATCGTCCGAGTAGCGGAGCCGGACATCCACCCAGCGCAGGCCCCTTTCCTCGGCCACCAGGAAGCGGGAATGGGTCGCCAGGAAATCCGCACTGTCCACGATGTTGAAGTGCGGGACGTGTTCTTTGAAGTTGCGCAGGATCTTGAAGTCGTTGCTGTCGTGCAGCGCCGTACCCGGATCCATGGCCGCATCCCAGTCCAGCACGTAGGTGTAGCGTTCCCGGTCGGCCAGATACTGCTGCGTCTGCATGAACTTCAGGGCGTGCATGACCACCACCGGGAGGTCGCGGCAGGCCCGGACCGCGTATTGCTGCGGGGATTGGACCGGCTGCACCAGCACCGCCGCGGGTGGCAATGCCAGCAGGCCCGCGACGTAGGTGGCCGCGGTTCCCTGCGCGATGCGCTGCCAAGGGGGCGCCGGTACGGCGTGTGCAGGCACGGCGAGGTGCCGGTCGAAGTCGAACCATGCGGCGACGAAGGTGAACAGGACGCCCCATCCGATCACCGAAGCCAGAAGGTATCGCGGCATGAAGATCGGTTCGGCCACATGGGACAACACGAACGAGGCGAAGGGGACGCAGGCCAGCGCGACGGCGCCGACCACCAGATTCCGGCGCATCCGTGTCCGGCCGGGGTCCGGCGGCAGGTGCGCGTCCGCCTTTCCGGCCGTCCGTTGGCCCTGGGCCTGACCGACCAGCGTGGCCAGCACGACCAACGCAAGGACGATGAACGCCATGCTGGTCACGATCCCGCCCATCGTCGCGGTGAGATCCTTGGGCGTGGGCGGTTGCATCCAGGCGTGCGGCTTCACCACGTCGCCTTGCCGATGGAACGCGGGCAGCCAACCGATGAAAGCCGCCCATCCCATTGGGAAGCTCAGGTACGACAGGGGCCGGAACCGCCGTTCCATCACGTCGACCGCCAGCAGGGCGCCGAGCAGGGCCGCCCCGTAGACGCCGCCGTAGACGTGGGTCATGACCAGGAACGCCTGGACGACCGCGTTCGCCGCCAGCAGCAGCGCCGATGGCCGCCCGTCCGCGGCAAGCGCCACGTACAGGCGGAATGCCAGGGCAACGCCCGCGGTCAGCACGCCGTAGTACCGGATTTCGGGGATCTGCCCGATGACCGTCCATGAGGTGCAGAAGGCGGCGAGCAGGCCGAATGCGGTCGACCAGAATCCGAAGCCCCGCCGTGTCGTGGTCCAGACGACGGCGAAGGCGAGCACGAACGACAGGGTCGTCAGCAGCCGCAACGTGGTTTCGTCGGTGCCCAGCAGCGCCCGCCAGCCGGCGGCCAGCAGGAAGTAGACGGGCGGACCGCCGATCAGGTCCGAAACCGCCGCCCACATGGAGCCGAAATCCGGCCGGTTCAGGATCTGCCAGGAAATGATCTCGTCGTACCACATGTAGCCGCGGGCGACGCTGATCAGGCAGGTGGCGACGAACGAGGCGAGCACCGCGGCCAGCAGGGCCGCATCGGCCATCCGGTGGAGACGGAGGGGTTGACGGCGCATCGGGGTTGGTTCTCGGTGCGGGTTGAGGGTGTCGCAGGGCGGTTGGGCGCGCGGCCTCAGGCGGCGACCGGATCCGCCGGCGAACGCGAACGGTCGAGGCGCGGCAGGACCGGGGGGGTGAACTCGGCCGACCACAACGCCTGCCGCTCGGTCACATCGAGATGGGCGAAGAAGGGCGGGACGGGCAGTTCGCGGTTTCCGGCCGCCACCTTGTCGATCAGGAACAGCGGACGGCGCCGGGCTTCCGTGACCAGGCGACCGAGGTATTCGCCCATGATGCCCAGGACCAGGAGCTGGACACAGGCGAAGAAGGACATGGTCCCCATGAGGCTCGTCCATCCGGCGATCGCGTCGTCGACCATCCAGCTGTACAGCGCGTAGCCCATGAGCCCGAAGGTCACGGGGGCCAGCAGCAGCGCGAGATGGCTGGCGACGCGCAACGGCACCGTCGAGAAGGACGTCACCGCGTCGGCGGCAAGACGCAGCATCCGCCGCAGCGTATACGTCGTGGACCCGGCGAACCGTTCGCACCGCGCATAGGGGAGCGGCACCTGCCGGAACCCGACCCAGCTCACCATGCCCCGCAGGTAGCGGTGCTGCTCGGGCATGCTGGCCAGCGCGTCGGCCACGCGGCGGCTGATCATGCGGAAATCGTTGGCGCCCGACGGCATGTGGGTGTCGGTGATGGCGCCGATCAGGCGGTAGAAGGCACGGGCCGACACATTCTTGAACCACGACTCCGAATCGTCGTCGATCCGCTGCCCGTACACGACTTCGGCGCCGTCCTCCATCAGGCGCAGCATGTCGGGGATGACCTCCGGCGGGTGCTGCAGGTCCGCATCCATCATCAGGATGCGCCGTCCCCTGGCCACCGCCAGGCCGGCCGTCAGGGCCAATTGCTGTCCGTGGTTGCGCGCCAGCCGCACGCCGAGCACCTGCTCGTCCCCTTGGGCGAGTCCGGCGATCGCGTTCCACGTCCCGTCCTTCGACCCGTCGTCGACCAGGATGAGTTCGTAGGACGAGCCGAGGATGGGCCGGCAGACGTCCGTCACACGGCGGTGGAGTTCCGCGAGGTTCCCGCTTTCATTGTAGCAGGGAACGACGATCGACAGCTCGGGTGGGCACGCGGCGGCAGGGCGTGTGTCGGACTTGTTCTGCAGGTCGAAGATCATGTCCATGACCGCCATACCTTTCGATAGAGGTTGGCGGCATCATGGAATCGAATTCGCACGGAACCTTATCTTATTGGGGGTTAAATTCCCGGAATTCGTGGGTGTGGCTTGCCAGAGCAGTGCAACCCTTGCGGACAGGGTGTCCCCCTTCGGGAGTTTTCGAATGTGGATTTGCCCGTCCTGATCGCGCGGCGGCATACATGGCGCACACGCTGCCCCGGTGCCGCCATGACGACAGGCTCCATCCCTTATCCCCCGCGCCTGCCCCGTTCGTTGATCCGTTTCGGAACGGTCGGCGTGGCCAATTCCGCCACCGATTATTTCCTGTTCATGGCATTGCGGGCCGCCGGGTTCGGCCTGGTTCCCGCCAATGCCCTCGCCTACGGCTTGGCGACGGTGCAGAGCTTTGCGCTGAACAAGCGGTGGACCTTCGGTGACGATGCCGCGGGGGCGGCGGCGTTGCGTCAGTTCGGGCTGTTTGCCGGGATCAATCTGGTCAGCCTCGGGATCTCGACCCTTACCGTCTGGAATGCATCGCAGGTGGTGTCCGAAGGGGCCGCGAAGCTCCTGGCGATCGCCGCCGGTTTCGTCTGGAACTATGTGTTCAGCCGCCTGCTGGTCTTCCGCGGGGGCCGTGGCCAATGACGCACGCGGTCCTCGGCGCGCCGACCGGCACGGCCCCCCATGCGCGGTCCGGGCGGGCGGGCATTCCGTTCGTCCTGTGCGCGGACGATTACGCCCTGTCGCCCGGTGTCAGCCGGGCCATCCTGGATCTGCTCGAACGCGGGCGGCTGTCGGCGACCTCCTGCATGTCCATCCGCCCGGAATGGGCGCGGCATGCATCCTGGCTGCGTTCGTACGTGGGACGGGTGGATCTCGGCCTCCACTTCACGCTGACGGACCACCGCCCCCTTGGCCCCATGCCCCGCCTCGCCCCCGGCGGACGGTTGCCGACGCTTGGCGGACTGCTCCGCCTCGCCTTCGCCGGTCGGTTGGATCCCGAGGAAATCGCCGCGGAACTCGACCGGCAGCTTGCGGCGTTCGTGGCGCACCTGGGGCATCCGCCCGACTATGTCGATGGCCACCAGCACGTCCACCAGCTTCCCGTGGTGCGCGACGTCCTGGTCCGCCGTTTGGCCGGCAGCGGGAGCTATGTGCGCCTGTGCGCGGAACGGCCCGCCACCATCGTGCGCCGCGGCGTGGCGGTGCCGAAAGCCCTGTTCATCGCCGGATTGGGCTTGGGTTTGCGGCGCCTGCTGGTCCGCCATGGGATCCGGCACAATGCGGGATTCGGCGGGGTCTACGCTTTCGATACGCGGGCGTCGTTCGGGCACCTGTTCGAGCGCTTCGTCCATGGCATTGGACCGGGTGCACTGGTGATGTGCCATCCCGGCTTTCCCGACGACGTATTGCGCGAGGTGGACCGGCTGGTGGAGCCGCGACTGCCGGAGCACCGCTGGCTCGCCGGGCCCGGCTTCCGGGACCTGCTCGACCGTCACGGGTTGCGCTTGGCGCGATTGGTGGATTGCGGACGATAGGTATGTCGGAGCGGTCGAGCCCCGGCGTTCGTTCGCGCCCTTTGAGGTACCCTGTCCATTTCCCCTGCAACCGTTTTGATCCGCCCATGAACGCGCCGCATGTTTCCGCGGCGTCAAATCGGATGTAGGATTCAAAAAATATTGGCGCGGATCCGGCCGGCCATAGGGCTGCGTGTGCAAGTGACCCTGATGGCCACGGTTCGATGCCCTGTCGACCGGCTCCTGGGCCGCCGCACGGTGTGCGTATCAACTTTTATCTTGTTCGGGGACCCCGAGCCCCGAAACCGCGCCACGCCCGTGGAATGAGGTGAGCGTACCGAAACCCAAGCAAGGGAGCATTGCCATGGCACAGGTTGATTGGCGCCTGGAAGGTGAATGGATCAAGAATTGCACCTGTGCCTTCGGTTGTCCTTGCGACTTCAATGCGAGACCTACGAACGGCGATTGCAAGGGCTTTCTGGGGATGCGGATCACCAGGGGGAATTTCAACGAGACGAAGCTCGACGGCTTGGGTTTCTTCGTCACGGTCCGGTTCCCCGGCCCCCTTCACGAAGGCAACGGCGAGGTGCAGCCGATCATCGACGAGCGGGCCACTCCGGAGCAGCGCGAAGCGCTCCTCGGCATCCTGTCGGGGCAGAACTCGGCCGAAGGTACGCTGTTCCACATCTTCAGCCTGATCGTGACCAAGATGCACGACCCGATCTTCGCGCCCATGGAATTCCGCTTCGACAAGGAAGGCCGGACGGCGCGCCTGACCGTTCCCGGGGTGTTGGAGAGCGAGGTCCAACCGATCCGGAATCCCGTCACGGGCGCGGAGCACCGTATCCGGGTGGTGATGCCCGAGGGCTTCGAGCATATCGAGGGCGAGGTCGCCGCGTGCGACATCCGCAGCACGGGGGCGATCAAGTTCGAGACGAAGGGGACGCACAGCACACTCGCGCACGTCGTCCAGACCCCCCAGGGGGTCGCCGCCTAGAGCGCCGCCCCCTCCTTCTGCCGGTTGCCGGCCGGGAGAGGGGAGGCATCCCAAGTCCGGCGGGGGATTTGCGATGTCCGACGTCTCCACCCTCGAACACGTGCTGCGCCGGGATCGCGTCGTCGTGACCGGCGGTCTGGCCGGTGTCGTCCTGCTGTCGTGGCTCCATCTCGTCCGGGGCGCCGGCATGGACATGCACGCCATGGGCGACATGGTCATGCCGATGGCCATGTCGGCATGGACACCCGGTTACTTCATGCTCGTCGCCTCCATGTGGGCGGTGATGATGGCCGCGATGATGCTGCCGAGTGCGGCGCCGATGATCCTGCTCTATGCCACCGTCGCGCGCCGGCGCCGGGCACGGGGCGAGGTCGTGGCGGCCACCGGCGTGTTCGCGCTCGCCTATCTCGCCGTATGGGCGGCATTCAGCGTCGGTGCCGCGGCGTTGCAATGGGGGCTGGACGCGGCGGCCCTGCTGTCGCCCATGATGGCGACGACGAGCGTCGCGGTCGCCGGCCTCGCGCTCGTCGCGGCCGGCGCCTACCAGTTCACGCCGCTCAAGCAGGCCTGCCTTCGCCAGTGCCGTTCACCCCTGGATTTCGTCATCGGCCACTGGCGCGAGGGTGCGCGCGGCGCCTTCGTCATGGGGGGGCGCCACGGGCTGTTCTGTCTCGGCTGCTGCTGGATGCTGATGCTGGTGCTGTTCGTCGGCGGCGTGATGAACCTGCTGTGGGTCGGGGGAATCGCCCTCCTCGTCCTGGCGGAGAAAACGGCACCGGGGAACCGTTGGCTCAGCGCGCTCGTTGGCGCCGGCCTGTGCGTCTGGGGGGGCGCAACCTTGCTGTCGCTGGCCTGATGGGGCGTCCGTACCGCCACGGCTCTCGACGGGTTTGTCCCGCGGACCCTAGACTCCGCCCATGCGGCTGGTCCTTCTCGGCGCGGGGCACGCGCACCTCTACACGCTGAAGCGGCTGTCCCGGATCACCGGGCGCGGCCATGATGCCGTGCTCGTGGCGCCGGATGCGTTCTGGTATTCGGGCCTTGCGACGGGAATGCTGGGCGGGCGGTATCCGCCCGCCCTGGATCAGGTGGATGTCGCCACCCTGGCCCGCCGCGGCGGCGGGCGGTTCGTCCAGGCCCGCGCCGTGGCGATGGATCCCATGGCGCGTCGGGTCCACCTGGATGGGGGCGGCACCATCCCCTTCGACGTGTTGTCGGTGGCGCTCGGCAGCGAACCGCCGGAGCTGCCGGGGGGCGCCGATGATCCCCGCGTCTACCCTGCGAAGCCGATCCCGCGCCTGCGCGATCTGCGGGCGGATCTGGAGGCTCGCTTCGCCGATGCCCGGGGCCGCCGGCGTGCCGTGCGGGTCGTGGTGGCGGGCGGCGGGGCGACGGCGTTCGAAATCGCGGCGAACATCGCCCGGCTGGCGGAAGTCGGGGACGGTTGCGCCGATATCGCCATTCTCGCAGGAGGACGCCCTCTTGCGCAGCTTCCCGCCCCCGCGGCCGCGGCCGTGATCGCGAACCTGCGGGGGCGTGGCATCACGGTCCGCGCGGATGCGCGGGTTGCGCGGATCGAGCCCGGCGGCGCCGTGCTGACCGATGGGACGCGTGTCCCCTTCGACGTGCTGGTGAACGCCACCGGCCTTCGGCCGAATCCGCTGCTTGCGGCGGCCGGCCTGCCGGTGGACGGACGGGGCGCCATGGTGGTGGACGCGTGCCTGCGGTCGCCTGCCGACCCGGGCATCCTCGGCGCTGGGGACTGCATCGCATTGCAAGGTCACGAACTGCCGAAGGTCGGCGTTTACGCCGTCCGTGAAGCGCCGGTGCTGTTTGCGAACCTGCTGGCCGCCTTGGGGGCCGGATCGCCAAGGCCGTTCCGTCCGCAGCGGGTCTATTTGTGGATCATGAACCTGGGCGACGGCACCGGCCTGGCCGTGCGGGGTGGTTTTTGGTGGCGGGGCCGCACGGCCTTGCACCTGAAGGATTGGCTCGACCGGCGTTTCCTGTCCACCTACCGGCCGGGCCCGACGTGACGCATCCGCCGCACGGAGGGGCCAGGCCATGGCAGACCGGCACCGACCCGATCTACCCTTTGGTCTATATGCTGAAAGAGGAGGCCCCTACCCATAACGTCGATCTGCGAGCGGTTGCAAAAATAGGTACAACTGCCATGAAGCGTTAGTCTACCATCCCTTAGAGTCCTCCCCACTGTGGGGAAACGGACCGAAGGCCGTCCATGCCGAAGCCCTGTCCTGGCTTGTCCGCTCAAAACGTACGACGCACGGCCCGTGCCGGTGCGCTCGCCGGTTTGTTTGCGGCTGTCCTTCTCGCCGCCCTGCCGCCGCGCCCTGCCGTCGCGTCCGATACCCTCTTGCGCATCGGCTCGGGCGGAGTCGGCGGGACGTACCATCCCATTGCGGTTCTGCTGGCCCGTGGTTTGAGTGGCATCGATTGCCCCAGCTCCGCGGATTGCGGCATTCCCAACGTGCTCGCGGTCGCGCAGGCGTCGAATGGATCGGTCGCCAACGTCGAAGCGCTTGCCGGCAAGCGGATCGAGCTGGGCATCGCACAGGGCAACGTGGCCCACCACGCGTTCAACGGCACGGGCCCCTTCGCGGGCCGCCCGGCGAACGACCTCCGCGCCATCGGCGCCCTGTACATCGAGGCGCTGCACGTCGTCGCCCGGCGCGACAGCGGGATCAGCCGCTTCGAGGATCTGCGCGGTCGGCGTGTTTCCTTGGACGAACCGGGATCGGGAACCCTGGATGACGCCCGGCTCGCGCTCGGCGTCCACGGCATGGCCGAGGGCGACGTTTCCGCGGAATACATGAAGCCCGACCTGGCGCTGGCCCGGATGCGGGACAACCGCCTGGATGTGTTCTTCATCATGGCCGGCGCACCGGTTCCGGCCATCGCGTCCGCCGCCGACGAGGTTCCGTTGACGCTGGTTCCGATCGCCGGCCGGGCCGCCGACGCACTGGTCGCCCACTCGCCCTACTACGCGAAGACCACGATCCCGGCATCCGCGTACCAGCTGGACGCGGATGCGCCGACGGTGGGAACGGGGGCCCTCCTGCTGGTGCGCGCCGATCTGCCGGATGCCCTGGTCGAGGCCGTGACCCGTATGCTTTGGTCGGAGCGCATGCTGGCGCTCCTCGTGGAGGGACACCCCAAGGGCCGGGAAGTCCGGCCCGAGCGCGCGCTGGACGGCGTGTCGATCCCCCTCCATGCGGGGGCGGAGCGCTACTATCGCGAAATCGGCCGCTGGCGATGACCGACCGGCCCGTCGACACCCTGGACCGGACTTTGGGGCTGGGGGACCACACCGTGCGTCCCCGGTCCAAGACCGTGTCCATGGAGGCCTCCACGCAGCCTGCCGGGGGGGGCGCCTTCGGCGGGGTGGTGGACTTCGGCGCGGCACTGGGGTCGTGGCGCCGGCTGTTGACGCGATACCCCAGGCGGCTCGCCGCCGCCGCCACGGCCGTCTTCTGCGCCATCCTCGTTCTCATGTCCGGCCTGAGCGTCTGGTACGTGGACAGCCGTCTGAGCACGGTTGCCGATCGGTTGCCCGTCGCCATCCTCGAACAGCAACGCGTCATCATGAGCGCCATCGCCGGGTTGGAAGACCTGGCGCTTGCATTGCGCAGCGCACGCCATGAGAGGACGCCGGTGGCGTTGGAGCGCGCCGGCCGGACTTTGGCCACGGCCGAGCAGAACATCGCCGCGCTGCGCGACTCCTTCAATTTCGACAATCTGGTGGGCGCGGCCTCGGTGCATGCGACCGCCAACCCGGCCCTGATCGACGTACGCCTGTGGCTGCGCCAGGGCGTCGGGGGAATGGCTCCGAACCATCCGACGGTGCTGGCGCTGGCCGACATGCGGATCGAAGAGGCGCTGCACCTGTCCCGATCGAGGCTCGGCCAGGCGCAGGGCCGCGCGATCGAGGCGTTGCGCAACCAGTCCGAGGAGCTGCGCACCTTCGAACGGGGCGCGACGGCGGCCATCGTCCTCGCCGGCGGCTTGGCGGTCCTGTCCACGCTGCTCGTCTTCCTGCGGTCGGAGGAACGGCGGCGGACGGAGGCCCTGCTCCGCCGGGCCAAGAACCAGGCCGAGGAGGCGAGCCGGGCGAAATCGCGCTTCCTCGCGAACATGAGCCACGAGCTGCGGACGCCTTTGAACGCCATCCTCGGGTTTTCCGAAATCATCCGCGACGGGTTGGGGGGAGCGGGGGAGCTGGAACGATGCCGTTCCTACGCCGGCGACATCCACACCTCGGGCCGGCACCTGCTGGCGATCGTCAACGACGTGCTGGATCTGGCGAAGATCGAGGCCGGCAAGTACGAGGTCGAGTGCCGCCCGATCCAGCTCGAGACCGCGGTGCGCGCCGCCATCCGGACGGTGGCCCCCCGCGCCGAGAAGGAAAAGATCGTCCTGGCCGCGGATGTGGATCCTGCGCTGGCCGTCTCCGGCGACGAGCGGGCCCTTCGCCAGATCCTCATCAACCTGCTGGGCAATGCGGTCAAGTTCACCCCCTCCGGTGGGGCGGTCAGCGTATCGGCCTGCATGGACGAGGTCGGGCATGTGGTCCTGAAGATCACGGACACCGGCGTCGGCATTCCCGAGGACGACCTGGACCGCGTGCTGGCCCCCTTCGAACAGGCGGACGTCGGAACGGCGCGCCGCTACGATGGCACCGGCCTGGGGCTGCCGCTGTCGAAGTCGTTGACCGAACTGCAGGGCGGCACGCTCTCCCTGGCGTCCAAGCCCGGCGCCGGGACGTGCGTGCAGATCCGCCTGCCCGGCGCCGAGGCCGTGCCGCAGGCCTCCCTGGTATCCTAACCGGTCCCGCATCCGTTTACCCGGTGGACCGGGCACCCGCCGGGCACCCGGGGCGGTGCCACGGGCCGGCGGCCGGCACGTCAAGAAGCTTGGACCGGTTCCACCATGGCTGGCGAAATCCGCGTCACCCCCCGCATCACCCTGGACGCCGCAGAATTGCACGAGGAATTCGTGCGGGCGTCCGGGCCCGGGGGGCAGCACGTCAACAAGACGGATACAGCCGTCCAACTGCGTTTCGACGTGGCCGCATCGCCGAATTTGCCGTCCGATGTCAAAGCCCGGCTCGTCCGGTTGGCGGGGTCCCGCATGACCTCGGACGGTGTTCTGATCATCGTTGCCGACCGGTACCGGTCGCAACGCCGGAACCGTGACGACGCCCTGGAACGGCTCATTGAATTGATCCGGGATGCATCCGTGCCGCCAAAGCCGAGACGCCCGACCAAGCCGACATTCGGATCCCAGCAGCGGCGGCTGGAGGGCAAATCCCAACGGTCGGAGGTCAAGAAGATGCGGGGCAAGCCGGTGGATTAAGGGCGGCCCGTGAAGCGGGGCGGGCGCTTTTCCAAAAAGGCGGTGACACCCTCGGCGAAATCCCGGCCAAATCCCGCTTTCCGCTGAAGCCGGCGCTCGAGATCCAGTTGGGCGGCCAGATCGTTCGACCAACTGCGGTCGAAGGCCTCCTTCATCAGGGCCAGCGCGCCGGTCGGTGCCTGGGCGAACTGGGCGGCCAAACGCTTGGCGGCCGGCATCAGTTCGGCATCGTCGACCGCGCGCCAGATCATGCCCCAGGCTTCGGCCCGGTCCGCATCCACCGGCTCGCCGGTCATGGCGAGGTACCGGGCCCGCGCCTCCCCGACCAGACGCGGCAGGGTCCATGTGCCGCCCGCATCGGGAACCAGGCCGATCTTGACGAAAGCCTGGATGAAGCTGGCGGAGCGGGCGGCCAGGACGATGTCGCAGGCCAAAGCCACATTGGCACCGGCTCCGGCGGCGACACCGTTGACCGCGGCAACGACCGGCATCGGCATGGCGCGGATGCGGCGGATCAGCGGGTTGTAGTGGGTTTCCAGGCTGGCGCCGAGATCGGGCGGACCGTCGTCCCGGGTGCCGGCGCGATCGGTCAGGTCGGCGCCGGCGCAAAAACCCCGCCCGGCGCCCGTGAGGACCACGCACCGTGTCGCGCGGTCCTCTTCGGCCTCGGCCAGCGCGGCCGCCAGCGCCTTGTGCATGTCCTCGGTGAAGGCGTTCAGCCGGTCGGGGCGGTTCAGCGTCAGGATGCGGTAGCCGTCGCACCGTTCCACCAGCACGGGGTCCGCTTGGGACGGTTGGACGGTGTCGGTTGCCATGGCACGCTCCCCCGGTTGTCGTTCGTGGGATGCTTGCATCATCACCCGGTTCCGTCACCACCCACCGTCGCGGCGCCCCCGATGGGACGGGGGCCGCTGCCTCCCCCGCTACCTCGACGCGCCGTCCGCCCAGCTGACCTCGGCGTTGTGCAGCGGCACGGTCGAGACCGCCATCTTGGCGCTGCCTTCCTTGATCTGCCGCGAGTGGGAAACATAGACCAGGGTATTGTTCCTGCGGTCGAAGATCCGGCGGACCGACAGGGCCTTGAAGATCAGGCTGCGGCGCTCGCTGAACACCTCTTCGCCGTTGGCGTCGGTTTCGATGCGCCCGATGCGGATGGGGCCGGTCTGGCGGCACGCGATCGAGGAGTTGGACGGGTCCTCGAACCAGTTGCCCTGCCACAACCGGTCGATCAATCCGCGCGAGAAATAGGTCAGGTGGCAGGTGACGCCCTCGACCTTGGGATCGGCAATGGCTTCGACCACGATGTCGTTGCCGGTCCAATCGGTGCCGATCCGGCCGACCTCCTCGGCCCCGGCCGGACTGGATGACACGGTGGACAACAGGACCGCGAGAACGAGTGCCGGGGTGTGCAAATTCATTACCGCCTCCCTGTGCGATTTGGTGGCAACCCTTTCGCTATCCCCTTGGTTCCATTACACACGCGGTCGATCCCCCTCCTTTTGAGCGCCGTCAAGCCCTGGCAAAACGTGCGGTCCATGATTGACCGCGGCCCCGCTTGCGCTTATTTGGCGTTGGTGTCGTTGACTCTCGTTAGGCTTTCACTATGCCGCCGTATGACCGCTTCGGTCCCCCCCGCAATAGCTTCCGCGATGACGATCGCGGGCCGCGCCCCTCTGCCGCACCTCACACGCGTTCGATCGATGTGGTTGTGAAGTGGTACAATCCGACGAAGGGGTTCGGGTTCGTCACTCCCGAAGGCGGCCGTCCCGACGCCTTCCTGCCCGGCTCGCTGGTGCAATCGGCTGGCTACGACGAGTTGCCCGACGGCAGCCGCATGGTCGTGGATCTGGGCGCCGGTAAGAAGGGCGACCAGGTCGTCGCCATCCACTCCGTGGAGCTGGCCGCGGCTGCCCCGCGCCGTTCTTCCCCGATGGGCAGCGCCCCCCGTGCCCCGCGCGCGATGTCGGCGCCGGAGTTCGAGGGTCCGACGGAAACCATCCAGGGCACGGTGAAGTGGTTCAACCCCGACAAGGGGTTCGGCTTCGTGGCTCCGGACAGCGGTGGCAAGGACGTGTTCGTGCACGTGTCCGCCCTCCAGCGTTCGGGCCTCGCCACCGTGACCGAAGGGGAGCGGGTGAGCGTCGAGGTCGGCCAGGGCCGCAAGGGTCTGGAAGCCGTCCGCCTCGAGCGCGTGTAAGCGCCCGCGGCATCGCAGGTTGCGAATGGGGCGGCCGGGTTTCCGGCCGCCCTTTTCGTTTGCGCCCCTTTCGCTTACGGCCCTGTCCGCCGCTACGCCACCGCGAACAGGTCGCCGCCGTCGGGCGTGGTGTCGGGGGCGTTGGGGTCGCCCGCCGCGGTCTCCCACCCCAATTCCGGCAAGGCGATGATGCGGCGGCCCGCACGGTCGGCACGCTGCACGATGAAGCCCCGCTGTTCCATGTAGGTCAGCAACCGGCGGGCGCGGCCCGGCGAGCGGCTGCCGCACGCCCGCGCCACTTCGGCGTCGGACGGACAGGGGCGGCGCTCGAACGCGGTCCGGGCCAGCAGCAGGAACACCCCCTGGATGTCCTCGGGCAGGTCGGCGGCGGCCGAGGTGGCCCGCTCCCAATCGGGGTTGTCCGCCGTGTCGGCATCCACGCCGGCGCGCAGGGTCGCCAAGCGCCGCCGGAAGGCCGCCAAGTCCAACGGCTGCCCGCCGATGCGCAGGATCCGGCAGCGGACCAGGAAATCCTGGTACAGGACCGCCACGGATCGGAACGCGGAGTCCGGGTCTTCCAGCACTTGGCGCAATGCGTCGTCCAGCAAGGCGTTGCGTTCCGCTTCCGGCATTTCGGGCTCGGGCGGAGCGGCGGGGGCGGGCGACGGCATCGGCCGTGCGCGGGCCAGTTGCGCCAGCAGGTCGGCGGTGGGCGGCGGCGTGCGCCGGACCGGGGCGGGCCGGGGCGGCGGCTCGTTCTCGCCGGGCTTGAAGATCAGCTCCCGCATGTTTTCGGCCTGGACGTCCGGCAGGGGCATCAGCTTCGGGCTGCCGGCGCGGCCATGGGTCTCCACGTCGCCGATGCGGATGGGCAGCGGCCGGCGGGACAGGGCCGGGCCCAACGCCACGAAATGCCCGCGCTCCAGGTCGCGGAACATCTCGGCCTGCCGCCGCTCCATGCCCAGAAGGTCCGCGGCACGGGCCATGTCGATATCCAGGAAGGTGCGGCCCATCAGGAAGTTGGAGGCCTCGGCCGCCACGTTCTTGGCCAGCTTGGCCAGGCGTTGGGTCGCGATGACACCGGCGAGCCCGCGCTTGCGGCCGCGGCACATCAGGTTGGTCATGGCGCCCAGGGACGCCTTGCGCGCCTCGTCCGACACCTCGCCGGCGGCGGCGGGGGCGAACAGTTGCGCCTCGTCCACCACCACCAGCATCGGGTACCAGAAATCCCGGTCGGCATCGAACAGGCCGCCCAGGAAGGCGGCCGCGCGCCGCATCTGCATCTCGGCGTCCAACCCTTCCAGGTTCAGGACGACGGAGACGCGGTGCTGGCGCACCCGGTCGGCGATGGTCTGGAGTTCCGCTTCGGTGTGGTCGTCCGCCTCGACCACCACATGGCCGAACCGGTCGGCGAGGGTCACGAAGTCGCCTTCGGGGTCGATCACCGCCTGCTGCACCCAGGGGGCACTTTGCTCCATCAGACGGCGCAGCAGGTGCGATTTGCCGGACCCCGAGTTGCCCTGCACCAGAAGACGGGTGGCCAGCAGCTCCTCCAGGTCCAGTGACGCCGGCGCACCCGCCTGCGTCGTCCCCATGACGATGCCGACCTTCATCCGCTGCGTCGCCTCTGCCCGATTGCGCTCGATCCCCTGCCCTGCGCCGGGGGGCGGGGCGGGATCGTCCGTGCCTCCTATACCCTATCCGCTCGGGCCTGGACGAGACCCGCCGGCGCGGGGCAGGGGCGCACCCCGCGCCGGAGGTGGGCAAACCGCCCTGAAGTCCAGTGGGCGCGCCATGCCGCGTCCGATCGGGTTCTTCGGGCAGGCGGGCCCGTCCCCGTCACGGGACGTGCGATGACGCTCCGGCCGACGGGCGGAACAGGCGAATCGCCTGCCCCGGCCCATCGGGCTTGCCGTCACAGCGCCGCATAGTCGATGGGCTTGTGCCGGTCGAGCGTCGTGCGGACCCGCGGCATCGGGTACTTCAGGCCGGTGGCGCAGTTGAACAGCATCACCCGCTCGTCCCCGCGCACCCGGCCGTCCGCCAGGGCCTGGCGGTAGGCGGCATAGGTCGCGCCGCCCTCCGGACACAGCAGCAGGCCCTCCTCGCGGGCCACCTCGTCGACCGCGGCCCGGATGGCGTCGTCGGTGACCGCGACGGCGAAGCCGCCGCTCTCGCGCACGGCGCGCAGGATCAGGAAGTCGCCGACCGCCTGGGGCACCCGGATGCCGGACGCGATGGTGGCGGCATTCTCCCACCGGGGCGCGTGCTCCACCCCGTCCTCGAACGCCTTGACCATGGGCGCGCAGCCCGCGGCCTGGACCGCCACCATCCTGGGCCGCTTCCCGCCCAGAAGGCCGATGGCTTCCAGCTCGGCGAAGGCCTTCCACATGCCGATCAGGCCGGTGCCGCCACCGGTCGGGTAGAAGATCACGTCGGGCACGTCCCAGCCGAGCTGTTCGACCAGCTCCAGGCCCATGGTCTTCTTGCCCTCGATCCGGTACGGCTCCTTCAGCGTGGACACGTCGAACCAGCCGGCGGCTTCCTTGCCGGCGCCCACGATCCGGCCGCAGTCGTCGATCAGCCCGTTGACCCGGTAGACCGTGGCCCCCTGCAGCGCGATCTCGGACACGTTCACCTCGGGCGTGTCCTCGGGGCAGAAGATGGTGGCACGGATGCCGGCCCGGCTGGCATAGGCGGCCAGGGCGGCGCCGGCGTTGCCGTTGGTCGGCATCGCCAGGTGCTTCAGCCCGAATGCCTTGGCCATGGACACGGCCATCACCAGGCCACGTGCCTTGAACGAGCCGGTGGGCAGGCGCCCCTCGTCCTTGACCAGGATTTCGCCGCCGCCGAGATTCCGGGACAGGCGGGGCAGGGGGATCAGCGGGGTTGCCGCCTCGCCCAGGCTCACAATGTCCGAGACCTTGCGCACGGGCAGCAGTTCGCGCCAGCGCCACAGGTCCATGGGCCGTTGGGCCAACGCGTCCCTGGTCAGGGCGCGCTTCGCCCCGTCCAGGTCGTATCGGACCAGGAGTGGTTTTCCGGCCCGGGACAGGTTGTGGACTTGGTCCGCCTCGTACCGTTCACCGGTCAGCGAGCATTCCAGGTGGGTGACGAAGGTCGGCCGCTCGATGGTCAGGTTATCGTCGTGCCGCACGCTGATCCTCCCCGGTATGTTTTGGCTTGTTCGACCATAGAGAAGCACAGGACGCGCACCTCTGGACATTCCCGCCGAGTGGGGCTGGTTCTCCGTTCGCGCCGAGAGGCATGTGCGGGCAAGTCGCCCGGCCCGCACGGGGCAGTCCAGTCTATTATCCAGAAGAGGAAGGTGCGACGGAGAAAGACGATTGTTTTGATTGTTTTTCGATCGCGCGACGTCGCCCCAATGGATGCTAGGCAATGCACGTGCCGATGCATCACAAGGGTCTGGCATGAAAATCAGATTTGATTTCGAATTTTCGTTGAGCGTTTTTGCCGTGTTCCCGGGATCCGCCCTAAACCTGCTTTCTCTGGTCGGCTTCGGTCTCAGGCAAGGGCGGGTTCAGGCGAGCGCCTCATGGCGGTCCCTCGTGATGCCTTCGGCGGCGAGGTGGCCGACCTCGCCGCCATCCCCGAAGGGTTCTTCAAAGAGGATGGGAACCCCCGTACGGCCGCTGAGTCGGTCCGGGGACGGCTAGTCGGACGATGCCCGCGCGGCGGCGGCGGGCCGTGCCGGCTGGCCTGCCAGATAGGCTTCCAACGCCTCCCGCGTGCCTTTGGGCACGTGCAGCCCCAGCTTGGAGCGGCGCCACAGAATGTCGTCGGCGGTTTCGGCGAACTCGTGCCGCCGCAGGTGGTCCACCTCGGCGGTGTGCAGCCCGCCGCCGAGGTCCGGGCCGAGACCGGCCAAGTCCGTGGCGGTGCCGATCAGCTTCTCGGTCCAGGTGCCGTACGCGCGTGCGTAACGGTGGGCGAGCCCGGCCGGAAGCCAGGGATGGCGGGCCTTGAGCGCGGCCAGGAAGCGGCCGAAGTCGGCATCCGGCAGGTCGCCCCCGGGCAGGGGGGCGGTCCCGGTCCACGCCTTGCCGGCCTCCGGGAAATGGGGGGCCAGCTTGTCCATCGCCTGCTCCGCCAGTCGGCGGAACGTGGTGATCTTGCCACCGAACACCGACAGGACCGGCGGCGCACCGTCCGGGGCCTCCAGGTCGAGGACGTAGTCGCGGGTCACCGCCGACGCGTTGTCGGCCGCGTCGTCGTACAGCGGGCGGACGCCCGCATAGGCCCACGCCACGTCGTCGGGGCCGACCGCGGCTTTGAAGTAGCGGTTCACGATCCGGCACAGGTACGTGGTCTCGTCCGCGCTGATTTCGACCTTGGCCGGGTCGTCCTCGAACGGCACGTCGGTGGTGCCGACCAACGTGTACGCGCCCTCGTACGGGATCACGAAGACGATCCGGCGGTCCTCGTTCTGGAGGATGTACGCCTGGTCGCCCTCGTACAGCCGCGGCAGAACGATGTGGCTGCCCTTGACCAGCCGGACCTGCCGGGCGTCGTTGCGGCCCATCTGCTCGCGCAGGAATTTGGTCACCCAGGGGCCGGCCGCGTTCACCAGCCCGCGCGCCGTGACGCGCGCAGTGCTTCCGTCGCGCAGGTCCTCGAGGTCGGCCACCCACACCCCGCCCTCGCGCCGGATCCGGGTGACCCGGGTGCGGGTGCGGATGTCGGCACCGCGGGCATGGGCGTCCATGGCGTTCAGGGCGACCAGCCGGGCGTCCTGGACCCAGCAGTCGGAATAGACGAAGCCCTTGCGGAAGTCGTCGCGGAGCGGGCGGCCGACCGGATCGCGGACCAGATCGACCCCGTGCGAGCCCGGCAACGTCCTGCGGCCGCCGATGGTGTCATAGAGGAACAGGCCCATCCGGATCATCCAGGCCGGGCGCAGCCCGTCGTCGTGGGGCAGGACGAAACGCAGGGGCCAGATGATGTGCGGCGCCACGCGCAGCAGCCGCTCGCGCTCCTGCAACGCTTCGCGCACCAGCCGGAATTCGTAATGTTCCAGATAGCGCAGGCCGCCGTGGATCAGCTTGCTGCTGGCCGACGAGGTGGCGCTGCCGAGGTCCGACTGTTCCGCCAGGATCACCGACAGGCCACGCCCCACCGCATCGCGGGCGATGCCCGCGCCGTTGATGCCGCCGCCGACGATCAGCAGGTCCGCATGCTCGCGCTGCGCCATGGCAACCCGTTCCTTCCGTTTCCCCGTCCGAACTTAGTCAGCCGGCACAATGTTCGCAAGCGAACACGGATGTTCGCAGATGCGGGCGGCCCGGTGGGGTCAGCCACCCGCCGGGCCGTCCGCGATGTGCAGCCGGACCCCCTTGGCCTGCAGCAGTCGGACGAAACCGTCCGGCGGGGGGCGGTCGGTGAAGAAGTCCGAGACTTCGGCCACGGAGCCGAGCCGGACCATGGGCTTGCGCCCGAACTTCGAGTGGTCGGCCACCAGCCAGACCCGGCGGGCGTTGCGCATGATCGCGCGTGCGGCGCGCACCTCGCGGTAGTCGAAGTCGAGCAGGGTTCCGTCGGCATCGATCCCGCTGATCCCGATGATCCCCAGGTCGACCCGGAACTGCTCGATCATGTCGATGGCGGACTCGCCCACGATGCCGCCGTCGCCGGGCCGGACGATGCCGCCCACGACGATCACCTCGAACGTGGTCTGGCGCGCCAGCATGCCGGCCACGTTCAGGTTGTTGGTGATGACCCGCAGGCCCCGGCGGTGCACCAGTTCCCGGGCCACCGCCTCGGTGGTGGTCCCGATGTTGATGAACAGCGATGCGTCGTCGGGGACCTGCGCCGCCACCATGCGGGCGATGCGCTCCTTCTCGGCCAGGTTCATGACCTGACGGGCGCCGTAGTCCAGGTTGCGCACGCTGCCGGCCAGGCCCGCCCCGCCGTGATAGCGGGCCAGGCGGCCCTGCGTGCCCAAAAAGTTCAGGTCGCGCCGGAGGGTCTGCGGGGTGACCCGGAAATGCCGCACCAGGGTGTCGATGGTGACGAAGCCGCGCTCGCGGACCAGCGCAAGGATCTGGTCGTGCCGCTGGGCTGCCGCGGCACCCGGGCGGGGGGGCTCGGGTGCCGGCTCGTCCCGTTGGTCGTTCCGGTCCGCGGCTTGGTTGAGGGCGAGGGGGTCGGCCATGGGCTTTCGGTCATGGGTGGTCCTGCCTGGCGCGATCATCGCCCAGGCGGCGGTTCGATGCCAGCGCGATTTTCGAAACCGAAAATGTCTGCGAGGTTGGGCCCTGTCCGGGGGTGCATTGACTTGGCCTCCGGCCTGCCGCAGCCTGACCCGAGGAAAGCCGGCGGAAGAGACCGGCGACGGGAGGATCGGGTGGCGCGGACGATTTTCGCAAACGCTCGCATCGTGGATGGCGGCGGCCCGGAGCCGCGGAAGGGGCACGTCCTGGTGGAGGGGGACCTCATCCGCGAGGTGTCCGACCGTCCGATCGCCACGTCCGCCGACCGGATCCTGGATCTGCGCGGGCGGCTGACGCTGATGCCGGGCCTGATCGACTGCCACGTCCATGTGGCTTCGGTGGTGGTCAACCCGGCCGGCAATGCCGCCCTGCCCACCACGCTCACGGCGCTCCGGGCGGTGGGTGTCCTGCGCGCCATGCTGATGCGCGGGTTCACGACCGTGCGCGACGTCGGCGGTGCGGACCTGGGGCTCAAGCTGGCCGTGGAGGAGGGCACCCTGGACGGGCCGCGGCTGGTCATCGCCGGTCGTGCGTTGAGCCAAACGGGCGGGCACGGCGATATCCGGGGACGCTTCGACGACCGGCCCTTCTGCCAGTGCCATGCGCGCCTGGGGGCGCTGTCGCGGGTGGTGGACGGGGTGGACGCGGTGCGGCTCGCCGTGCGCGAGGAGATCATGGCCGGCGCCGACCATATCAAGATCATGGCCTCCGGAGGCGTGGCGTCCCCCACCGACCCGGTCCATCGCCTGGGCTTCTCGGTGGACGAGATCCGGGCCATCGTGGACGAGGCGGCGAACGCCGGCACCTATGTCTGTGCCCACGCCTACACCGCCAGGTCCATCGCCCGCGCTGTCGAATGCGGTGTCCGCAGCATCGAGCACGGCAATCTGGTCGATGCCCCGGCCGCCGGGTTGATGGCCGAGCGTGGCGCCTTCGCCGTGCCCACCCTGGTCACCTACGAGGCCCTGGCCAACGAGGGGGCGTCGCTGGGCCTGCCGCCGGAATCCGTCGCCAAAATCGAAGATGTGCGCGGCGCCGGCCTGCGGTCGCTGGAAATCTTCCGGGAAGCCGGCGTGCCGATGGCCTACGGTTCGGACCTGCTGGGCGACATGCACCGCCACCAGTCCGAGGAGTTCGTCCTTCGCGGCCGCGTCCTGCCCGCGCACGAGGTGATCGCGTCCGCCACCTCGGTCGCGGCCAGGCTGCTGCGCATGGAGGGGCGGATCGGGACCGTCGTCCCGGGGGCCTTTGCCGACCTCCTCGTGGTGGACGGTGACCCGCTGGCCGATTTGTCCCTGCTGACGGGCCAGGGGCGGCACATGCCCGTCATCATGCGGGCCGGCCGTTTCGTGAAGGACCGGATGCGGTGAGGCCGTCTACGGCTTGTGACGGCCGGAAGGGCGGTGCTACCGTGCCTGCACCTGTGGACGGGAGGTGGCCGGGCACCCGCTGTGCCTGTGGGGGGAGGTCGGGTTGACGACGGTCAGGGCGGTTCCGAGCGGTGCGCCGGCGGGCATCAACCTTCCCCGCCTGGCATACCGTGGCCTTGTGGTTCTGGTGTTCGCGTTCCTATTGACGCCGGTGCTGTTCGTCGCCTGGGTCAGCTTCTTCGCGAACGAGGTCATCGTCTTTCCGCCCAGTGGATACACGACCCGCTGGTATGTGAACGCCTGGGCGAACCCGGCCTTCTCCAACGGTTTCGTGACCTCCGTCCAGGTCGCGCTGTTCGCCATGCTGGCGGGTCTGGCGCTGGGCATTCCGGCCAGCTTCGCGCTGGTGCGCGGGCGTTTTCCGGGCCGGGATGCGCTGAGCGGGCTGCTGCTGTCGCCGCTGGTGGTTCCGGGCGTCGTCGCGGGCACGGCCATCTACGTCTATTTCATCCAGCTCGAGATCTGGACCGGGGCACGGTTCGTCGCGACCCTGCCGGGCCTGGTGGCGGCGCACGTCATGCTCACCATCCCGTGGACCGTCCGCCTGGTCTCGGCCAGCCTAATGGGCGTGGACCGGGCGGTGGAGGAGGCGGCCATGAACCTGGGCGCCGGGCCGGTCACCACCTTCATGCGGATCACGTTGCCGGTCATCCGGCCGGGCGTCGTCGCCGCCGCGATCTTCAGCTTCATCGCCTCGTTCGAAAACCTGGAGATGACGCTGTTCCTGATCGGACCCGGCCGGTCCACGCTGCAGATCGCGCTGCTGCAATACCTCGAGTGGAAATTCGATCCGACCGTCGCGGCGGTGTCCTTCATCCAGATCCTGATCGTCGGTGCGGGGCTGCTGATCACCGACCGCTTCGTGAAGCTGTCCAAGGTGGTGTGAGGATGTCCGAGGTGGTGCTGAGCCGCGTGTCCAAGCAGTACGGGGCGGTGGCGGCGGTCAGGGATTTCTCGCTCACCGTCCGGCAGGGCGAACTGGTCGCGCTGCTGGGCCCGTCGGGCTGCGGCAAGACCACGACGTTGCGGATGATCGCGGGGTTCATCCCGGTGTCCGGCGGACGCATCACCATCGGCGACCGCGACGTGACCCACATGCCGCCCCATCGCCGCAACACCGGCATGGTGTTCCAGGGCTACGCGCTGTTCCCGCATATGACGGTTGCGCAGAACGTCGCCTTCGGCCTGGAGATGCGGAAGGTTCCCAAGGCCGAGGCCGCCCAGCGGGTGGCTCGGGCGCTGGATCTGGTTCGGCTGGGCGGCTACGGCGAACGCTACCCGCGGCAGTTGTCCGGCGGGCAGCAGCAGCGGGTGGCGCTGGCCCGTGCCCTCGTCGTCGAGCCCGAGGTGTTCCTGCTGGACGAGCCTCTGTCCAACCTGGACGCCAAGCTGCGCCATGACGTGCGGCTGGAGATCCGCCAACTGCAGCAGGAGCTGGGCCTGACCACGGTGTTCGTGACCCACGACCAGGAGGAGGCGCTGACCGTCGCCGACCGGCTGATCGTCATGAACAAGGGCGTGGTCGAGCAGATCGGCACGCCGGAGGAGCTGTACGACCGGCCCCGGACCCATTTCGTGGCGGATTTCATCGGCAAGTCGAATTTCCTCCGCGGCCGGGTGGCCGGGCCCGGGGAATTCCGGACGGCCGGTGGCGCGGTGGTGCGCTTCGACGGCGATGCGCCGTCCGGGGCGGACATCCTGGCCGTCCGCCCGGAGAGGATCCGGCTGGTGTCCGCGGACGCGCCGCAGGGGGCGGCCAACCGCCTGCCGGGTCGGGTCGATCTGGTCACCTTCCTGGGGGCGACCATCGAAACCCTGGTTACGCTGGACGACGGCACCCGGGCCGTGATCCACGCACAGAACGCGGACGGTGCCGGCCGCGCGGTGCCCGGTGCCCGTGTGGCCCTCGAGTGGGATGCGGCGGCGAGCCTCGTGCTGGAACCGGACCGGGTGCCGGAACCGGCGTGATCGAACAAGGCATAAGCAAAACAAACAGGAGGCAGGGATGAGGAACAACCGGACAGTGACGCGCACCGCGCTGGCGAAGGCAGGTGGCATCGACCGCCGTGAGCTGCTGATCGGTGCCGGTGCGGCCGTCGGCGCCGCGGCCCTGTGGTCGCGCGGGGCGCTGGGCCAGACCGGCAACCTGAACGTCGGCCTGTGGGGCGGCGACTACCAGAACCTGTTCGATGCCAACGTGACCAAGCCGTTCCTGGCGTCCAAGGGCCTGAACGTCCAGTACGAGGCCGCCAGCGGCGCACCGCGGAAGAACAAGCTGCTGGCCGAGCGGCGCCTGCCCCGCGGCACCATGGACGTGGCCTGCCTCAACGACATCGAGTCCTACGAGATGCAGCAGGCGGGGGTGATCGACCAGCTCGATCCCTCAAAGATCCCCAACTCGAAGAACGTCATTCCGGCACTGGCCAAGCCCTATTCCATGCCGCACATCGTCAGCGGCATGGTGCTGGTCTTCAACCCGGCGCACATGGATCCGAAATCCTTCGCCGACGTCTGGGATCCGAAGTACGCGAACAAGATCGGCCTCGCCGACGGCAACTACAGCTCCAACATCCTGTTCGCCACGCTGGCGGCCGGCGGAAACGTCTCGGACCTCGAGCCGGGCAAGAAGAAGCTGATGGAGCTGAAGAAGCTGGGCGTACGCGTCTATCCGACCAACGAGGGGCTGGCCCAGGCGCTGCAATCGGGCGAAATCTGGTTCACGCCCATGTGGCGTGCCCGTGCCAACCAGTGGCGCAACGCGGGCATTCCCGTGGTCGACCGCGTGGCGACCGAGGGCATCTATCCCATCACCTTCGAAGTGGTCCTGCCGAAGAACTCGCAGAACAAGGAAGGCGCCTACGCGCTCATGAACGCCATGCTGGAACCGGCGGCCCAGGTGGGCTTCGCGGAAAAGATGGGCTATGTGCCGACGGTCACGAACGCCGAGCTGCCCGCGAACCTGCGCGAGCGCCTGGCCTTCTCGGCGGAGGAGCAGAAGAAGTTCCTCAAGCCGGATCTGGACTACATGGCCCGGAACAACAATGCCTTGAAGGACTGGTGGGACCGCGAGTTCCTGGGCTGATGCGGGAACCCTGACGGCATCCGGGGAAGGGGTGGGGCGATGACGGCGGCGGCCGAACCGGCAACGGCCGGCATGTCGGAAGGCGTGCCGGGGCAGCGTGCGAGGGCACCGTGGCTCGTGGTGCCGGCGATGCTGCTGGTCGCCGTCATCCTGCTCTTCCCCCTGGTGCTGCTGTTCCGGTACAGCCTGAACAGGTACGACCGCCTCGAATTCATGATCGAGGCGGTTTCGGTGGAGAACTACGTCCGTTTCTTCACCGACGATTTCTATCGCAGCGTCTTGTGGCGGACGGTGGAGGTGGCGGCCATTTCCACGGCCGTCACGCTGGTCCTGGCCCTGCCGGTGGCCTATTTCGTCTCCCGCGCGCCGGCGAGATGGAAGAGCATCCTCATCATCCTGACCGTCTTCCCGCTGTTCGTCGGCAATGCCGTGCGGGCGGCCGGGTGGATGGCGGTCCTGGGCTCGCGCGGCTTTCTGAACGAGACGCTGGTCTCCACAGGCCTGATCGGCCAGCCGCTGGAACTCCTCTACACCAAGACGGCGGTGATCGTCGGCATCGTGGCCGTCGTCCTGCCCTTCATGATCCTGTCCATCCAGAGCGTGATGGAGGGCGTGGACGTGTCGCTGGAGGAGGCGGCGCAGAACCTGGGCGCGTCGCCGCTCACGGCCTTCCGCAAGGTGGTTCTGCCCTTGGCCCTGCCGGGCGTCATCGCCGGGTCGCTGCTGGTGTTCATCTTGTGCATGAACGCCTACGCGACACCGGTGCTTTTGGGCGGGCCGCGGTTCCACGTCATGGCGCCGAAGGTGTACGAACAGATCACCGGCCAATCCAACTGGCCCTTCGGCGCGGCCATGGCCTTCATCCTGATGACCGCCACCCTGGTCCTGACGGTCCTGTCCACCTGGCTGCTCCAACGCCGGTACGCGCGTTAGGGGCCGTCGGGATCACGACCGGTTCCCCGAGGATACAAGCATGAGGACGACCTTTTCAAAAACGCATGCGGGCCGCCTCGCCGCCGTTGCGCTGGTCGCCTTCACCGTCGGGTTCGCCGCCCGCCCGGAGGCCGCCGAGACCCTGGCGGTCGCCGATCTTCCGCGCCACACGCACATTCACGGCCTTGCGGTGGATCGGCAGGATCCCTCGAAGCTCCTGATCGCCACGCACCACGGCTTGTTCCTGGCCGGGCCGGACGGCAAGGCCGAGCGCATTTCCGTGGTCCAGGACTTCATGGGCTTCAGCCCGCACCCGAGGGATCCGGGCACGCTCTATGCGAGCGGCCATCCGGCGCAGGGCGGCAATCTGGGCTTCATCGCCTCGACCGACCGGGGCCGGACCTGGACGCAGGTGTCCCCCGGCGTGGGCGGGCCGGTGGATTTCCATCAGATGACGGTCAGCCCCGCCGACCCGAACACCGTCTATGGCGCCTACAGGGGGCTTCAGATCAGCCGTGACGCGGGCAGGACCTGGCAGTTGGTCGGGCCGGCGCCCGAGGGGCTGATCGGCCTTGCCGCCTCCGCAAAGGACGCCAACACGCTCTATGCCGCGACCGAAACCGGTCTGCTGGCCAGCAAGGATGCCGGCAAGACCTGGAGCCCGGTTCTCGGGGGCGCACCGGTCAGCCTCGTCCAGGTGGCTCCCGACGGCACGCTCTACGCCTTCGTTGTCGGTCGCGGGCTGGTGCGTTCGATGGAAGGGGCGACGACGTTCGCGGAGGTTGGCGGTGGCCTCGGCGGGAATGTCCTGCTGCACCTTGCGGTCGATCCCACGAACCCGAACCGGCTGTTCGCCTCCACGAGCCGAAGTCAGGTGCTGACCAGCACCGACCAGGGCCGAACCTGGACGGCTTTCGGCTCCTCGGGTTCGTAGGGCCGCCGGGGCAACAAAATCGGGCGGGTCATCGCCTTCCGATGCCGCCGGCCTGCGCGGGAGGGGGATTCCCTCGTGGGCGGGCGTCCGCTACGCTCCCGGGTGAGCATTGCAGGGGGCCGCCATGGCATTCCCGAGCCTCGCCCACTGGCGTCCGCA
This sequence comes from Azospirillaceae bacterium, assembly GCA_035645145.1. Classification (GTDB taxonomy): domain Bacteria; phylum Pseudomonadota; class Alphaproteobacteria; order Azospirillales; family Azospirillaceae; genus CANGXM01. The sequence continues at coordinate 51,398 of DASQNC010000068.1, forward strand.
CGTCTTGTCGCGGACCCGGGATTTGATCGTCGCCCGGACACATCCCGGCCCCGCGGCGGATGGGGGCGCCAAATGCCCTCTGTGCGATGGCGAGATCGCCGCATCCCTGGATGCCGCCCTGGCCGGGGCGCCGGTCTGCGGCCAGGACCTTTGGCTGTTCGCCTACGGTCCGTTGATGGGGAAAACCGAGCTCGACTTATCCGTGCGCCGGTGATGCCCTTCATCCCGAGGCCCGGTGCGAACGACCGCTTGGCCCCGGGATCAGGGCCTCAATCCACTTCCGTCTCGGCCGGTGCCTGGGCAATCGACGCGACTGCGACCACGCTGGCAGCCCCAGTGGTGGCCTGGACCATCTCGGCCGGGGATCGGGCCGCCTCGCGCAGCGCCTCGGCGGCGCGGCGAAGGGTCGAGCGCGGGGTCTCGGGCCCGATCAGACCGAACAGCAGGAGCGAGCGGCCGGTCACCTCGTAGGACTGGCCCATCTCGAACCGGGGCGTCTCCGGGTGGTCGGGGACGTTGGTGTCCAGCAAACACACCCATTCGGCACCCCCCGCCACCACCGGCAGCGTGAAGCGCACCACGTCGTAGTGGGCGTTCAGCACCAGCAGCACGGTGGTGTCGGATCCGGGCTTGCGGATACCCGTGGGCTGCGCCCGGCCGTCGATCATCATGCCGAAGCACTTGGCGAAGGGGTCCTGCCACTGCTCGGGTGCCATTTCGGTCCCGGCGGGATCCAGCCAGGTCACGTCCTTGACGTCCAGGTCCGGGTTGTACGCGCCGGTCATGAAACGGGCCCGCCGGAGCACCGGATAGGCTTGGCGGAGTGCGATGCACGTGCGCACGAAGGCCGCCAGCGTGCGGCCGTCCTCGTCGATGTTTTCCCAATCCAGCCACGACACCTCGTTGTCCTGGCAGTAGGCGTTGTTGTTGCCGTGCTGGGTGCGGCCGAACTCGTCGCCGGCCAGCAGCATCGGCGTGCCCTGCGCGAACAGCAGCGTGGCCAGCAGGTTGCGCTTCTGCCGCTCGCGCAACGCCCGGATCGCCGGGTCGTCGGTCGGCCCCTCCACGCCGTGGTTCCAGGAGAGGTTGTGGCTGTGGCCGTCCCGGTTGCCCTCGCCGTTCGCCGCGTTGTGCTTGTCGTTGTACGAGACCAGGTCGTGCAGCGTGAAGCCGTCGTGCGCGGTCACGAAGTTCACGCTCGCCCACGGCTTGCGCCCGCGGTGATTGAAGACGTCCCCCGACGCCGACATGCGCGCGGCCAGCTCCGGCAGCTTGCCCTCGTCGCCCTTCCAGTAGGCGCGCACGGTGTCGCGGAACTTGTCGTTCCACTCCGCCCACCCCGGTGGGAAGCCGCCCACCTGGTAGCCGCCCGGGCCGACGTCCCAGGGCTCGGCGATCAGCTTCACCCGGCTCAGAACCGGGTCCTGCCGGCAGGCGTCCAGGAAGCTGCCCCCCTGGTCGAAGCCATGCCATTCCCGCCCCAGGATGGTGGCGAGGTCGAAGCGGAAGCCGTCGACGTGCATCTCCTCCACCCAGTAGCGCAGGCTGTCCATGACCATCTGCAGGACGCGCGGGTGGGAGAGGTTGAGGGTGTTCCCGGTGCCGGTGTCGTTGATGTAGTGGCGGGGCTCGCCGGGGACGAGCCGGTAGTAGCTGGCGTTGTCGATGCCCTTGAAGGACAGCGTCGGGCCCATCTCGTTGCCCTCGGCCGTGTGGTTGTAGACGACGTCCAGGATCACCTCGATCCCGGCGTCGTGCAGGCGGGCGACCATGGTCTTGAATTCGGACGCCTCGCCCCGTGCCAGATAGCGCTGGTCGGGGGCGAAGAAGCCGATGGAGTTGTAGCCCCAGTAGTTGGTCAGCCCCTTTTCCACGAGATAGCGGTCGTTGACGAAGGCGTGGACGGGCATCAGTTCGACCGCCGTCACGCCCAGGCTGCGCAGATGGGCGACGACCGGCGGGTGGGCCAGCCCCAGCACGGTCCCGCGCAACTGCGGCGGAACCTCAGGATGGCGCATGGTGTGGCCGCGCACATGCGTCTCGTAGAGGATGGTCCGGTCCCACGGGGTCTCGGGCCTGCGGTCGCGGCCCCAGGTGAAGGCCGGGTCCACCACCACCGACTTCGGCATGCCGGCGGCGTTGTCGCGCCGGTCGAAGCTGAGATCGGCACGACGGTTGCCGACACGATAGCCGAAATGGGCGTCCGACCAGCGCAACTGACCGTGCAGCGCCTTGGTGTAGGGGTCGATCAGGAGCTTGTGCGGGTTGAACCGGTGCCCGGCCTCGGGCGCATAGGGCCCGTGCACCCGGTAACCGTAGAGCATGCCGGGATAGCCATCGGGCAGGTAGCCGTGCCAGACCTCGTCGGTATGCTCGGGCAGCTCGATGCGCTCCAGCTCCCGCCGGCCGGTCGGATCGAACAGGCACAATTCGACCTTGGTGGCATTGGCCGAAAACAGGGCGAAGTTGACACCGAGGCCGTCCCACGTGGCGCCGAGCGGCTGCGGCGAACCCCGCCGCATCCGTGCCCGCGTCACTTTGATGGCCATGCGGTCTCCTGGTTGGGTTGCACGTCCAGCAACGCACGGAGATACGGAAAGTTCGCGCGCCCCGTGTCCCCGTTGCCCGGTCAGCCGGGCCGGTTCCGCCGCTTCCCCTGTGGTGGCTTGCCCAGTTGGCGCACCTTGTCCGCGGCCTCGGCCAAAGTGCCATCGGGGTCGGTGGCCTCCACCGGCGCCAGCATCCGGCCTTCGCCCTCGCGCCAGGGCGGCGGTGCGGCACGGGCCGTCACCGGCCGCGCAGCCATGCCGGATGGGCCGACGGCCAGGGTCGCCAAACCCGCCTCGCGGCACAGGCAGCGCAGACGGGCGATCCCCAGGAACCAGTCCACCTCCTGCGGGGGTGGGCCGAAGCGGTCGGACACCTCCTCGGCCAAGTCGTCCACCTCTTCGGTTGTACGCGCGCGCGCCGCGCGGCGGTGCAGGCCGATGCGCAACTCCTCTTCCGCCAGGTAGGCGGGCGGGATCGTCTGCGGCACCGCCATGCGGACATCGGGGTCGGGGCCGGGGTCGGGTTCGCCCCTCGCCCGCCGCAGTGCCCCTGCCAGCAGGTGCTGGTACAGCTCGGTCCCGACCAGATTGACGTGCCCGGTCTGGCCGGTGCCCGTCAGCTCGCCGGCGCCGCGCTGGTCCATGTCCGCAAGCCCGATGGCGAAGCCGCCGCCCAGGCTTTCGATGGACTCGATCGCACCCAGGCGCTTGGCCGTGCGCTCGGGCAAGGGGATGTCAGGATCGGTCAGAAGATACCCATAACCCTGGGCCGCGCCGCGCCCCACCCGCCCGCGCAACTGGTGGAGCTGGGCCAGGCCGAACAGGTCGGGGCGCATCACCAGGATCGTGTTCGCCCGCGGCACGTCGATCCCGCTCTCGATGATCGGGGTGGCAACCAGCACGTCGAACCGGCCGTCGGCGAAGCCGACCATGGCTTCGTCCAGGTCGGCCGCCTTCATCCGTCCGTGGGCGACCGCGATCCGCGCGCCCCGCAGCACCCGCCGCACCAGGGACGCCGCCCCGTCCAGATCCGCGATGCGCGGGACCACGACGAAGCTCTGCCCGCCGCGCGACCGTTCGCGCCGCAACGCCCGGGCGACCGCCGCCTCCTCGACAGGTTGGATGAAGGTCCGCACCGGGCGGCGGCGGACCGGCGGCGTGTCGATCACGCTCAGGTCCCGCAAGCCGACCAGGGCGCTCTGCAAGGTGCGGGGGATCGGCGTGGCGGTCATCGCCAGCGTGTGCACACCCTGCGCCCGGCCTTCCTGCGCAAGCCGGCGCAGGGCCTGCTTCTGCCGCGCGCCGAACCGCTGCTCCTCGTCGATCACCACCAGCCCCAGGCGCTGGAACGCGACGCCCTTGCCCAACACGGCGTGGGTCCCGACGACGACCTGCACCGACCCGTCCGCCAGCCCGGCCGCGACCCTGGCCCGGGCCGTCGTGGACTGGCTGGCGGTCAGCGGCTCGACCGTCACGCCCAGGCCGGCGAACCGGCGGCGGAACACCTCCAGATGCTGACGCGCCAACACCGTGGTCGGCGCGACCACCGCCACCTGGTAACCGGCGAAGGCCGCGGCGGCGGCGGCGCGCAGGGCGACCTCCGTCTTGCCGTAGCCGACATCGCCGCACACCAGCCGGTCCATGGGATGACCGCTGGCAAGATCGGCCAACACCGCGCCAATGGCTTCGGCCTGGCCCTCGGTCTCGGTGAATCCGAACCGGGCGGCGAACCGCGCCATGCGGTCCCGCGGCGGCTCGATCGTCGGCGCCGATGCCTTGGCCCGGGCCTTCGCCCGTCGCACGAGGTCGCGGGCCGCCACGGCGATCTCGGCCGCCAGGGCGTCGCGCCGGGCGGCCCAGGCGTCGCCCCCCTTCAACCGGTCCAGCCGGACTTCCGCCCCCTCGCCGCCGTAGCGCCAGATCCGGTCGAAATCGGCGGCCGGAACCAGAAGCCGGTCGCCCTGTGCATATTCCAGCACCAGCACGTCGGCGGGCACGCCGTCGGTCTCCACCGTCTCCAGCCCCTGCACGACACCGATGCCGTGGTCCAGGTGGACGACATGGTCGCCCGTGGCGATTTCCGCCGGCAGGACGGCCGGCCGCCGGCCGCGGGCACCGGCGCCGGCCAGTGCCGCCCGGCCCGGCGCCAAAACCCGGATCCTGTCCAACTCGAAGTCGGACGCGACCCGCAGCACCATCATGCCGACCTGTCCGGGCGCGATCCCGTCCGGCCCCGGCCATCCATCGACCGCCTTCACCCGGCCGGCATCCGCCAACCCTTGGGCACGGCGCAGCACCTCGTCTCGGGCATGGGGTGACTCCAGGGCAAGCACCACCCGCTGCCCGGCCCCCGCGATCTCCAGCGCGCGGCGCAGGCGGGCCGGCAAACCCAGGGCCCTCGGTGCGGCACCGGTGGATGGGGCCGCACCCTCTTCTCCCCCGATCCGGTGCACCTCGCGTCCGGCCAGCGCCGCAGTCCATCCCCCCTCGTCCAGCATCAGGCCCGAGCCGTCGGAGCCGGCGCCGTTCCCGGACCGGGCCTCGACCCCCGCCTCCTCGGCGTACAGGCGCAGCCGGTCGGCAATCCGGTTCTCGGCCCCCCGGTCGAACAGGATGGGCGCGCCCGGCATGTAGGCGGTCAGCGGCACCAGCCGTTCATGCGCGTGGGACAGCAGCAATTCCATCCCGCGGGGACGGCCGCCATCGGCCAACAGCTCTTCCAGCTCCGCCTGCGCATCGGATCCATGGGCAAGACGGCCTGCAAGATCCTTCAGGATGTCCGGGCTCGCCAGCAGTTCGGACACGGGATGCACGCGCAAGACGGTGGCTTCGTCCAGGGTCCGCTGGCTGGCGGCGTCGTAGCGGCGGATGCTCGCAACCACGCCGTCGGCGATCTCGATGCGGTAGGGGTGTTCGGCGTCGCCGGGGAACAGTTCCAGGACGGCACCGCGGATGGCGGCCTCGCCCGGCTCATCCACCCGCTCATCCAGGACGTAGCCCGCGAAGGCGAACCAACGGCGCCAGTCCGCCTCGTCGAACGGATCGCCGGGGGCCACCCTGCGCACGGTGCTGCGCCACGCGACCGGCGGCACCTGGGCCTCGGGTGCGGCCTCCGCCGCCAGCACCAGCAGCCGCCCGCCGGGGGCCACGGGTTCGGACAGGGCCGACAGTGCCTTGGCACGCCGTCCCAGCACCCCGGCGGACGGCGGTGCACGGTCGCCGGGCAGCCAGTCGCGGGCAGGCAGCAGCACGACCTCCAGCCCCGGATGGGCATCCGCGGCGGCGGCGGTCAGCCGTTCGGCGCGCGCCTCGCTGCGGGCAATGAAAACCAGACCGTCCGGCAACCGGCCGGCGGCCCGGCCCAGCACGACGGCCAGCGCCCCTTCGGGCAGTCGGCCGAGCAGGCCGCCGGACGGAAGGACGGAGGATTGGAACGCGTTGCTCGTTGCGAGTGTATCGGGCACCGGGAGCCTCGTCGGAGGGGACTGGTGCAACACCCCCCCGGAATGGCCGTTCCCCGGTGCGACCGCCCACCCTAGCGCAACGGCCAGACCCATGCGATCAGCAGGGTCCCCAGGCCTAGGACGATCAGGCTCAAGGGCAGGCCGAGTTTCCAGTAATCGCCGAACCGGTAGCCACCCGGCCCCATGACCAGCGTGTTGCACTGGTGCCCGATGGGGGTCAGGAAGTCGCACGCGGCCCCGACCGCGACCGCCATCAGGAACGGGTCGGGTGACAGGCCCAGCCGCGCGGCAAGGCCCGCACCGATGGGCGCCATCACAAGCACCGTCGCAGCATTGTTCAGGAACGGCGTGATCGCCATGGCCGCGAACATGGTCAGCCCCAGCGCCCACAACGTCGGCAGACCGCCCGCCCCGCTCGCCAGCCATCCCGCGATCAGGTCCGTTGCGCCGGTCGCCCGCAGGGATTCGCTGACCGGAATCAGCGCGCCCAGCAGCAGGATCACCGGCCAGTCGACCGCACGGTAGGCGTCGTCGAGCGTCAGGGCCCCCGCCAGCACCATGGCCACCGCGGCGCCGAAGAACCCCACCGAAACCGGCACGATCTGGACCGAAACCAGAGCAACGGCCACCGCGACGATCACCGTCGGCAGCAGAATGCGCTGCGGTTTCCCCAGGGGGATCCGGCGTTCGGCCAGGGGCAGGCAGCCCAGCGCCTGGAGCGTTTCCGGCATGGTTTCCGCCGCCCCTTGCAGGACGATCAGATCGCCCGGCTGGATACGGATGCGCCGCAACCGCTGACGAAGGCGGGCGCCGCGCCGGCTCACCGCCAGCAGGTTCACGCGGAAACGGTCGCGCAACCCGAACTGCTCGACCGAGTTGCCGATCAGGGGCGACCCCGGGGCGACCACCACCTCGGCCACCGTCACGTCGCGTGCACCGGTTTCGGCCGGGTGGGGCAGAACCTCGTTCGCCAGTTCCAGGCCCGTGGTGTGCAGCAATTTGTGAATGGCGGCGGCGTCGCCCTGCACCACCAGGATGTCGTCGGCGAAAATCCACCAATGCCCGGCGGGCACATAGCGGCGGAAGCCCTCGCGGATGATCGCGACGACCGTGATCTCGCCGTCCGCCTTCCGTTCCAGTTGGGCGACGGTCTGGTTGACGGTGGGCGACTGCACCGGCACCCGCAGCTCGAAGGTGTAGTCCTCGATCGAGAACTGGGCATCGGGGGCCAGGGTGCCCGTGCGGCTGCGGGGCAAAAGGCGCCAGCCGACCGCCAGGAACAGCACGCCCGCGATGGCGAGGCCGGCCCCAACGGGTGCGAAATCGAACATCCGGAACGGTTGCCCCAGGATTTCGGCCCGCATGCGGGACACGATGATGTTGGGCGAGGTGCCGATCAGCGTCACCAATCCGCCGAGAAGCGAACCGAACGACAGGGGCATCAGCAGATAGGCGGGGCTGTGCCCGCTGCGCCGCGCCACCTGCGAGGCGACCGGCAGAAGCATGGCGAGCGCCGCGATGTTCTTGATGAACCCCGACGCGGCGGTGACCAGGGCCGTCAGAACCAGCACTTGGGTCGTCTGGCTCCGCAGCAGGGGTCGGATCGGCCGGATCGCCCATTCGACGACGCCCGACCGCCCCAGGCCGGCGCTCACCACCAGCGCCGAGGCGACGGTCACCACGATCTCGTCCCCGAAACCGGTGAAGGCCCGGCCGGCCGGAACAATGCCGATGGCGACGCCGGCCAGGAGCGCCAAGGCGGCGACCACGTCGTAGCGCAACCGTCCCCACACCAGGAGCGCGATGACGCCCACGACAAGGGAAATGGCGAGGCCTTGATCGATGGTCATTCGGGTGGGACCGGAACGGGCATGTTGGGCCGTCGCTCGGGCACGGTCGGCACGCGAACGGCCACGACGGTTGACCGTTCCCCAAGACCATGACCGGACCGAGATGTAAAGCCACCGTGCCGGTCCGAACACCGACCCGCACTTGCCTCAGGCTCACCCCGCGCTACCATGGGTGGGTTGGAAACCCAATGACCGCGGGCGGTGCGATGACGGACGCCAACGGGCGGATGCAGACGGGTTATGGCCGACGGCCGCCCGATCCGGGCTGGCCCGGGGGCGCCCGCATCGCCGTGCAGTTCGCGCTGATCGACGCCGTGGACGACGGGGCGGATGGAATCTACGGCCGGCGGGCCGGGCTGTGGCGCCTGCTGCGCCTGTTCGAGGAGCGGCGGCTGCCGCTGACCTGGTTCGCCGCACCGGACACACTGGCGGCCTGCGGCGAGGCCGTTTCGGCCGTGCGGGACCTTGGCCACGAGATCGCCAGCCACCCGCGTGCAAATCCGTCCGGCTCGCCTGGGGATCTGGCGGCGGCCTTCGCCGCACATGCCCGGGCCGTGGGCGAACCGCCGGCAGGCTGGTACGGCGGACCGGAGGGTGGCGCCGCCGACGGCAGCGGCCTGCTCTACCGGGCAGCGCCGTTCCTGGACGACCTCCCCTTCTGGACCTCGACGCAGGGGGGCACCCGCTTGGTCCTGCCGGTCTGGACCGTATCGATCGGCACCGCGGCGGATGGATTCGATCAGCTCCATGGCGAGGGGCAGGATGGGGCGCCCAAGCTGATGATGGCCGGGTTGACCATGGGAACCCTGGGCCGCCCCGACACCGCGTCGCATCTGGCCCGGTTCCTGGACCATGTCCTTGGCTTCGAGCAGGTCTGGATTTGCCGGGCCGTGGACCTGGCCCGGCACTGGCACGACCGGTTCCCGCCGCCGGCCCGGTCCGGATCCGGATAGCGCCCCCCTATTGCGCGGCGGCGCGCCGGACGGAGTCGCCGAAGTCCTGTATGGCCGCGTGGTACTCACGCTCCAGCCGGTCGACCAGCTCGTCGACCGAAGGGATGTCATCGATCTGGCCGCAGCCCTGCCCGGCCGACCAGATGTGCTTCCACGCCTTCATTTCCTGTTCCTGGCCGATGTTCATCTTCGGCTTCGTCGTCGGCATGTTGTCGGGGTCGAAGCCGGCCGCGACCAGGCTGGCACGAAGGAAGTTGCCGTTCACACCGGACACCGCCGGCGTGTACACGATGTCGGCGGCCGTCGAATGCAGGACCATCCACTTGAAGGCATCATCGGCGCGGCTTTCACGGGTGACGATGAAGCGGGTGCCCATGTAGGCGATGTCGGCACCCAGCATCCGGGCGGCCGCGACGGCCCGGCCGTCGGACAGCGCCCCGGCAAGGGCGATGGTCCCGTGGAAGAACCTGCGCACCTCCGGCAGCAGGGCAAATGGGCTCAGCGTGCCCGCATGACCACCGCCCCCCGCGCACACCAGGATCAGACCGTCGACCCCGGCCTGTGCCGCCTTGCGGGCTTGGCGGACGTCGATCACGTCATGGAAGACCAGCCCGCCGTAGCGGTGGACCTCCTGCACCACCTCCGGCACCGCCCCCAGCGAGGTGATCACCAGCGGGACCCTGTGCTTGACGCACAGCGCCAGGTCGGCCTCAACCCGCGCATTGGACCGGTGGACGATCAGGTTGACGCCGTATGGCGCAATGGGGGTGCCGGGTGACACCACCTGCGCCACCTCCAAGGCGGCCTTGATCATCACAAGCCAATCTTCGAAGCCCTCGCTGGTGCGTTGGTTGAGGGATTGGATCGTCCCCACCACGCCCGCACGACATGCCGCGATGGCAAGCTCCGGGCCGGAGACCAGAAACATCGGCGCCGCGATCACCGGCAATCGAAGCCGGCCTTGGAAGCTCGCAGGCAGCATGGCCCCTCCTCAGGTCCATCGGATACGGTCCCACGATGGCGTGCGTCCCGCACCGCGTCCAGTTGGAACCGAACAGCTGTTAGGTCCCGGATGTGCCCGCGCCCCAACAGGATTAAACCGAAGGGATTTGCCCCGGCGCCTCCACGACACATCTTAAGGGGCGGCCGCAACCGGACCGGATCCGCATGCCCCTCGACACATCCCTTCTCACGCCGCCGGCCCCCTTGCCTGCCGTTCCGCCGGATCATCCCCCGATGTCGGCTCACGGCCGTGTCGGGGTCCTGCTGCTGAATCTCGGTACGCCGGACGGCACCGACTTCTGGTCGATGCGCCGCTACCTGCGGGAGTTCCTGAGCGACCGGCGGGTGATCGAGGTCAATCCCGTCCTGTGGCAGCTCATCCTCAACCTCATCATCCTGAACACCCGGCCCAGGCGCAGCGGCCGTCTATACGCGGCGATCTGGAACAAGGAACGGAACGAAAGCCCTCTTCGGACCATCACCCGCGAACAGGCCGAAGGTCTGGCCGGCGCACTGGCGGCCCGTTACGGCGACCGGATCGTGGTGGACTGGGCCATGCGCTATGGAACGCCATCCACGGCCGCGGGTATCAAGGCGCTCCAGGCGGCGGGCTGCCAGCGGATCCTGCTGTTCCCGCTCTACCCGCAGTACAGCGCGGCGACCACGGCCACAGCCTGCGATGCCGCGTTCCGGGCCTTGATGAAGATGCGTTGGCAGCCGGCGGTCCGGGTCGCCCCTTCGTACCACGATGAACCCGCCTACATCGAAGCCCTGGCGGTCTCGATCGAACGGCACTTGGCCGGGTTGGATTTCGAGCCCGAGGTGGTGCTGGCCTCCTATCACGGGCTGCCGAAGGCGTACCTGCTGAAGGGCGACCCCTACCATTGCTTCTGCGTGAAGACGACGCGGCTGCTGGGGGAACGTCTGGGCTGGCCCGAAGGGCGGCTGCGCATGTCCTTCCAGTCGCGCTTCGGCAGCGAGGAATGGCTCAAGCCCTACACCGACGAAACGGTGACGGCCCTGGCGCGGTCGGGCGTCAAGCGGCTCGCCGTCGTCGCGCCGGGGTTCGCCGCCGACTGCCTGGAGACGCTGGAGGAGCTGGACGTGCAGATCCGCGAGGCCTTCACGGAAAATGGGGGTGAACGTTTCGCCTATCTTCCGTGTTTGAACGCGCAGGCCGGGCACATCGAGATGATGGCCGACCTGATCAGCCGGGAACTTTCGGGCTGGATCTAATGGCCCGTCGCGCCAGAGTCGGTCGCACGGGCGCCCCCTTCTGCGCGGATAGTATTAGGCTCGAATTTCTCAATATTCGACGGCGGTTTTAGCACTTCCGCCAAGCCTGGACTTCCTTTCCCTTTCATTTCAAGCAGATGCAGCCATTCGCCGAAAGGTGGGGCACGACCGAGTGTGGCGACATTGCCGCGTACGGACAGATCATTGCCCCAGAGGCGACAAAAGATCGCCACTGGCGATAGTGCATGCTGCCGATATCGGAGTATCGTTTCCTTGGCGGGTCCAAGAGGCCCCGGACCCGCCCGATGACGGCGAAGGAACGTCCCACCGGGGGACTGCCGCGAAAACCGGCCGGCGGACGACCACTGCCGGTGGCAAATGGCCAATGCGGTGGAGGGGCCGCGTAAACGGGCGATGGATGATCGTCCCGGGCGTAATTCGACGAAGGTGCAGAACCTTCAAGGGTCTTGATCCTGTTTACATACCGAGGGCGGTGCTGCGCCGACGGCGCGCGGATGGTCGCCCGACGGAATTCCGGCACATGTCGCGCGCGTGGGTTTGGAGGAGCAGATGGCCGACGGCAGCCTTGCGGAACTCTACAGGCAGCGTTTCGAGGATCGTCGGGAGGCGGAAATGTCTCTCGGCGACTATCTGGACGGGTGTCGAAGCGACCCGACGATGTACGCTTCGGCCGCCGAGCGCATGCTCGCGGCGATCGGCGAACCGGAGGTGGTGGACACCTCGCGGGATAGCCGCCTTGGTCGGATCTTCATGAACCGGACGATCAAGGTCTACCCGGCATTCAACGACTTTTACGGGATGGAAGAGACGATCGAGCGGATCGTCGGCTTCTTCCGCCATGCCGCCCAGGGATTGGAGGAGCGCAAGCAGATCCTCTACCTGCTGGGGCCGGTGGGCGGCGGCAAATCCTCGCTGGCCGAACGGCTGAAGACGTTGATGGAAAAGCAACCCGTCTACGTCCTGAAGGCGGGCAAGGAGATGAGCCCCGTCTTCGAAAGCCCGCTCGGGCTGTTCGACCCGCTGGAAATGGGCGCGCTGCTGGAGAAGGAATACAAAATTCCCCGCCGGGCGCTGACCGGGCTGATGAGCCCGTGGGCGGCCAAGCGGCTCGAGGAGTTCCGCGGCGACATCAACCGCTTTACCGTCTGCAAGGTCTATCCCAGCAAGCTCCGGCAGATCGGCGTTGCCAAGGTCGAGCCCGGCGACGAGAACAACCAGGATATTTCCAGCCTGGTCGGCAAGGTCGACATCCGCAAGCTCGAGGCCTACAGCCAGAACGATCCCGACGCCTACAGCTTCTCCGGCGGCCTGAACCGCGCCAACCAGGGCATCCTCGAGTTCGTCGAGATGTTCAAGGCGCCGATCAAGATGCTGCACCCCCTGCTCACCGCGACGCAGGAGGGCAACTACATCGGCACCGAGAACATCGGTGCGATCCCCTACCAGGGCTTGATCCTCGCCCACTCCAACGAAGCGGAGTGGCAGACCTTCAAGAACAACAAGAACAACGAAGCCTTCATCGACCGCATCAACGTCATCAAGGTCCCCTACTGCCTGCGGGTGACCGAAGAGGTGCAGGTCTACAAAAAGCTCCTGTCGCAGTCCGAGCTGGCCGACTCCGCCTGCGCACCGGGCACGCTGGACATGCTGGCGAAGTTCTGCGTGCTCTCACGCCTGCGCGAGCACGAGAACTCGAACCTGTATTCCAAGATGCGGGTCTACGACGGCGAAAGCCTGAAGGAGACGGACACCAAGGCGAAATCGGTCCAGGAATACCGGGATGCCGCCGGTGTTGACGAGGGCATGGACGGGATCTCCACCCGCTTCGCCTTCAAGATCCTGAGCCAGACCTTCAACTACGACGTCCTTGAGGTGGCGGCCGATCCGGTCCACCTGATGTACGTCCTGGAGCAGTCGGTCAAGCGCGAGCAGTTCCCGCCGGAAACCGAAAGCCGGTACCTGAACTTCGTCAAGGCGTACCTGGCACCAAAGTATGCCGAGTTCATCGGCCACGAGATCCAGAAGGCCTATCTGGAAAGCTACAGCGACTATGGGCAGAACCTGTTCGAGCGCTATGTCTCCTATGCGGACGCTTGGATCGAGGACCAGGACTTCAAGGACCCCGACACCGGCCAGTTGATGAACCGCGAAGTCCTGAACCAGGAACTGAGCAAGATCGAAAAGCCCGCCGGGATCGCGAACCCCAAGGACTTCCGCAACGAAGTCGTGAAGTTCACGCTCCGGGCCAAGGCGGCCAACTCCGGCCGGAACCCGCACTGGACCTCCTACGAGAAGATCCGCGAGGTGATCGAAAAGCGGATGTTCAGCCAGGTGGAGGATCTGCTGCCGGTCATCAGCTTCGGCAGCAAGAAGGACTCCGACACCGAGAAGAAGCACGAGGACTTCGTCAGCCGGATGGTGGCCCGCGGCTACACCGAGCGCCAGGTCCGCCGTCTGGTCGAGTGGTACATGCGCGTGAACAAGGCCGGCTGAGCCCAACGAACGGGAGCGACGCCGGAAGCAAGGAGTCCGCATGAACGTCGTCGACCGCCGCCGCAATCCCCAGGGCAAGAGCCTGGCGAACCGGCAACGCTTTCTTCGCCGCGCGAAGGAGCAGGTCCGCCAAGCCGTGTCCGAAGCGGTGGCAAAACGCAAGGTGTCCGACATCAACTCTCCGACCGAGAAGGTAACGGTCCGGACCAAAGGTGTCGGCGAGCCCATGTTCCACCTGGGGACGGACGGTGATCGGGAATACGTCCTGCCCGGGAACAAGCAGTACACGACCGGCGACCGCATCCCGCGGCCGCCGGGCGGCGAGGGCGGGCGCGGGGGCGAGGCCAGCGACCAGGGAGGTGGGGAGGACGAATTCCTCTTCACCCTCACCCGCGAGGAGTTCCTGGATTTCTTCTTCGAGGACCTGGAACTCCCCGATCTGGAACGCAAGGCGCTGGCCGAGGTCAAGGCGAGCCAGCCCGTACGCGCGGGCTATTCGGTGTCCGGCACGCCGAGCAGCCTCAACGTCGTCCGGACCATGCGCAACAGCCTGGCCCGCCGGATCGCGCTCGACCGCCCGCACCGGGACGAGATCGAAGCCCTGCGGGCGGAGCTGGACGCGGCCAACGAGGCTGCGGCCGACCCGGACAGGATCACCGAAATCCGGATGCGGCTGGAGGAGGTGGTCCGCCGATCGCGCGCCGTCCCCTTCATCGATCCGGTGGACGTCCGGTACAACCGTTTCGAGCGGGTGCCGAAACCGCAGACCCGCGCCGCCATGTTCTGCCTGATGGACGTGTCCGGCTCCATGTCCGAGTACCGCAAGGACTTGGCCAAGCGGTTCTTCATGCTGCTGCACCTGTTCCTCGAAACCCGGTACGAGCATGTGGACGTCATCTTCATCCGCCACACGGAAGTGGCGCAGGAGGTCGACGAGGACACCTTCTTCCGCTCGCGCGAAACCGGCGGAACCGTGGTGTCCACCGCGCTGGAGGAAATGCAGCGCGTGCAGCGCGAACGCTACCCGCTGGGCGACTGGAACATCTACATCGCGCAGGCATCGGACGGGGACAACTTCGGCAACGACAGCCAGCACTGCGTCTCGCTGCTGGAGGGCGAGATCCTGCCCATGGCGCAGTACTACGCCTACATCGAGGTCCGTGAGGTCTCGGAGGGCCTGCGCGCCAGCTTCGACAGCGACCTGTGGCGGCACTACGTCATGGTTGCCGAGCGCAACACCAATTTCGCCATGCGCAAGGTCACGTCGCCGCCCGAAATCTACGGCGTGTTCCGCGACCTCTTCGCCAAGCGGGGGGTTCGCACCGCGTAGGTTCCAACAAGGCTTGGGGTGCGCGCACCACCCGGACGAACCCGCTGCACGACAAGGCCGACGCCCGCACGCCGGAAAGGGGACTATCCGATGACGCTTCTCTATGAAGGCGCCGATTGGGACTTCGAGAAGCTGAAACGCGCCTACGACGCGATCGAGGGGATCGCGTTGGGTGAACTGGGCCTGGACATCTATCCGAACCAGATCGAGGTCATCACCGCCGAGCAGATGCTGGACGCCTATGCGTCCAATGGCATGCCGCTGATGTACCGGCACTGGTCGTTCGGCAAGCATTTCGCCCAGAACGAGACGCTGTACCGCAAAGGCTACCAGGGCCTGGCGTACGAGATCGTCATCAACAGCAATCCCTGCATCGCCTACATCATGGAAGAAAACACCATGACGATGCAGGCGTTGGTGGTGGCGCACGCCTGCTTCGGACACAACCATTTCTTCAAGAACAACCACCTGTTCCGCGAATGGACCGATGCGGACGGGCTGCTGGACTATCTGGGCTTCGCCAAGGAATACATATCCCGGTGCGAGGAGCGCTACGGGCTGGACGCCGTCGAACGGGTGCTCGACGCGGCGCACGCCCTGTCCAACCAGGGGGTGCACCGTTATGCCCGGCGCCCGAAGCTCAGCCTGGTCGAGGAACGCAAGCGCCAGCAGGCCCGCCTGGACCATGAACAGCAGGTCTACAATCCGATCTGGTCCACCGTCCCGGCCCACGAGGGGCGGCGCGACGAACCTCAGGGTCTGCGCCCGCGCTCCGATCCGGAAACCCGCGCCAAACTGAACCTGCCCGAGGAAAACCTGCTCTACTTCCTCGAAAAGCATGCGCCAAAGATGAAGGACTGGGAGCGCGAGATTCTGCGAATTGTCCGCCTGATCTCGCAGTACTATTACCCACAGAAGCAGACCAAGCTGATGAACGAAGGATGCGCCACCTTCGTTCACTACGAAATCATGACACGACTGCATGAGCGCGGACAGATTTCGGACGGGAACTATCTCGAGTTCCTGCACTCCCACACGAACGTGATTTACCAGCCTCTGTACGACAGCAAGTACTACTCGGGCATCAACCCCTATGCGCTTGGCTTTGCGATGATGCAGGACATCAAGCGCATCTGCCTGGACCCGACCGACGAGGACCGGGCCTGGCTCCCCGACATCGCCGGCAACGGCGACCCGTACGGCACGCTGCGTGAAGCCTGGGCGAACTACCGCGACGAAAGCTTCGTCCTGCAATTCCTGACGCCCAAGGTCATCCGGGATTTCCGTCTGTTCGCCGTGTCCGACCAGCGGGACGAGCCGGAGCTGGAAGTGAGCGCCATCCACGACGAAGAGGGCTACCGCCGCATCCGCCGGGCGCTTGCCCGGCATTATGAGACCGCCCGGCGGGAACCGGACATCCAGGTCACCGATGCCGACATCATGGGCGACCGGCGCCTGGTCCTGTCCCATACGGTGCACGACGGCATCACGCTCAACCGGCAGCACGCCGAAAGGGTGCTGACCCACGTGCGCGACCTGTGGGGCTATCCGGTCCGCCTGACCGAAGTGGACGCCAAAACCGGCGCACCGCTCGGCATCCTGGAGGCGCGGGGGTCCTGAGCCCCCGGGTCCTGGGAGCCCCTGCGGGGCGTGGTTCATAAGGGGACGTCCGCGGCTCCCCCGTGCGGAGGGTCTTGGCGCCGGGCGGCCCCCCGGCGCATCCTCCGGCCGATGGAAAACGCCCGATCCCCGCTCGTCTGCGTTCTCGACCCCATTGCCGCCGAGGCGACCGCATGGCTTGCCGGCCACGCCGAGGTCGCCGGCCCCGACGACCCGCGCACCGCCGACTGGCCCACCCATGCGGATGGGCTGATCGTCCGCACGTCCCCCGTGCCTGGAGCGGCCATCCGGTCGGCGGCGCGCCTGAAGGTGATCGCCAAACATGGTGTCGGAGTCGACAACATCGACCTGGGCGCCGCGCGCGCGGCCGGCGTGCGGGTCACCAACACGCCCGGCGCCAACACGAACGCCACCGCCGAGTTGACCGTCGCCCTGGTCCTGGCGACCGCCCGCCGGGTCGCGTCACTCGACCGTGCGTTGCGCGACGGGGTGGGCGTGCGCGAGGCCGACCGCATCGGAATGGAAGTGTTCGGGCGGGCCGTCGGCCTCGTCGGCTTCGGGCGCATCGCCCAACGTGTGGCGGCGATCGTCCGCCAGGGTTTCGGCTGCACCGTCCGGGCCTACAGCCCCCGCACCCTGGACGAACGGTTCGCCGCAGCCGGGGTGGAACGGGCGGCGTCGCTGCCGGCGTTGGCCGCCGTATCGGACATCCTGTCCATCCACGTCCCGCTGTCGCCGGAAACCCGGCACCTGATCGGACGGAACGTGCTGTCCGCCCTGCCCAGGACCGCCATCCTGGTGAACACCGCCCGTGGCGGGATCGTGGACGAGATCGCCTTGTACGAGGCTCTGCGATCCGGGGACTTGGCGGCTGCGGCGAGCGACGTGTTCGAAACCGAACCGCCGCCCGCCGGCCATCCGCTCCTGTCACTGCCCAATTTCATCGCCACCCCGCACATCGGGGCCGCGACCACGGATGCCATGCGCAACATGGGCATGGATGCGGCCCGCGCCGCGGTCGCCATCCTGCGTGGCGGCGTGCCGGAGGATGGGCTTCTCGTCTGACATTGCCAGGCCTCTGTTCCGGCGGAGACTTACGCCTGCCAGAATGGCTTGCTCGCCTCCCGCTCGGCGTCGGCGCGGGTCACGCCGATGTCCTTCAGCACCTCGTCGGGTAGGTCGCGGAGCTGGGCCCGCTGGTGTTGCCGCTCGATCCAGGCACCGAGCGCCGAAATGAAGCCGCCGAAGCCGGCATGCTGGGTCCGGATGTGATGGCTCCGTCCATACAGCATGGTCGCACGCATGTGATCACTCCTTATGTGGCAGGGACCTCTGAACCTGTTCCGGTCCAGCGTCTGTTGCCCATAAGATCGGCCGTTCCTCATGCACCGACAAACGACATGTTTTCACGGTTCGCATTACATGTTCTAATCCGAACATGTCGCGCCGATTGCCCCCACTCAATGCGCTCCGGGTGTTCGAGGCGGCCGCCCGCCATCTCAGCTTCACCAAGGCGGCGGCCGAATTGCATGTGACCCAGGCCGCGGTCAGCCATCAGGTGAAGGCGCTGGAGGATTGGGTCGGGCAGCCGCTGTTCCGGCGGATGAACCGGGCCATCGAGCTGACGGACGCCGGCGCCCGCTACCTCCCCGCGCTCACCGCGGCTCTCGACCAGATCGCCGAGGCGACGGCCCGTGTGGCGGGAGATCCGGGCGATCGGGTCCTGACCATCTCCACCCTCCCCTCCTTGGCCGCCCGCTGGCTGGTGATGCGGCTGGCGCGGTTCGAGGCGGCGCACCCCGATTTGGACGTGCGGGTGCAAAGCTCCGCGGCGCTGGTGGATTTCGCCCGGCAGGACGTGGACCTCGCCATCCGGTACGGGCGCGGCTCCTGGCCGGGACTGCAATGCGTTCGGCTGGTGTCGGAAACCGTGTTCCCCGTGTGCAGCCCCGAACTGCTGCGGACCGGGCCGCCCCTGCGTTCGCCGGCGGACCTCAGGCACCACACGCTGATCCACGACGACTTCGCCATCGGCTGGGCCGAGTGGCTGCGCGCCCAGGGGGTGGAAGGGGTGGATCCGACCCGCGGGCCGTGGTTCACCGACAGTGCACTTGCACTGCAATTGGCGGTCGAGGGGCGCGGGGTCGTACTGGCACGGTCGGTGATCGCGGGTGACGACCTGGCCGCCGGACGCCTGGTCCGCCCCTTCGGCAATACGGCCGAGACGGAGATCGGCTCCTATTGGCTGGTGGCGCCGACCTCGCATTTCCGACGGGCAAAGGTGGCCGCGTTCCGCGACTGGATCATGTCGGAGATGGGGGCTGCTCCGAATTCCGCCCCCCACCCCCTTCCCTCCGCCGGGCGCCCCGACCAGATCAGTTGAACAATCCGCAACGGAGGGGCACCGATGTCCACGATCCTGCGGTCCCGTCGCGCCCTGCTTGCCGCCGTCGTGGCGCTGCCGGCCCTGGTGACCGTCCGGCACGCCGTCGCGCATCATGGCTGGGGCGGCTACGTCCCCGACCCGCTGCGTGTCTTCGACGGCACGGTGCGGTCGGTCCGCTTCGTCAACCCGCATGCGGAAATCGACCTGGAAGCCGCGGGGCAGACCCTGCGCATCGTGCTGGCGCCGCCGTCGCGGATGACCGCACGCGGTCTTCCGGACGGGACGTTGCAGGCCGGCCAAACGGTCCAGGTCCAGGGGTATCCCAGCCGGGAAGACCCCCGCGAGGTGCGGGCGGAACGGATCGTCGTGGCGGGCCGCCCGGTCGAACTGCGCTGATGGATGGACACGGCTCCGGCCACGGTGCCGCCGTGGGTGCCGCCGGCTGGCTTTCGGCCATCCAGGCGTCGGGCCTGGGCGAAGCGCTGCGCGGTTCGCTGTGGCTCTACCCGTTGGTGGAGGTCGTGCACGTCCTGGCCTCGGCCATCCTGGTGGGATCCATCCTCGTCTACGATCTGCGCGTGCTGGGGATGGGCCGGGCGGTGCCGGTCGCCGCGCTGGCACGCCTGGCCCTGCCCGCTTCGGCCGGCGCGTTGGCCGCCGCCGTCATCACCGGGGCGGCGCTGTTCACGGCCGAGGCGACCGCCTATGCCGCCAACCCCGCCTTCCTGGCGAAGCTGGGCTTGATCGCCCTGGGCATGGTCAACGTCGCCTGGACCCATGCCGGCCCGATGCGTGGCGTTGACCGCTGGGACACGCATGCGCCAGCGGCGGCCCGGATCGGTGCCGGCATTTCGCTCGCGGTGTGGACTGGAACGGCGGCCGCGGGGCGGTTGATCGCCTATCTGTAAGGGTACCATCTAGGTGAAGTGGATCGTGTCGGTTATGGTCGCCGCCCATGATCCATGCCCGCCTTGGTTTTCTTCTCCTTCCGCTCACCCTTGCGGCCTGCCAGACGCCGGACGAGGGCGCAAACAGCGCATCCTCCCTGGCCGGCCCGCCGGCCATGGAGACCGGAGGCCCGGCCTCATCCCGGGCCATTGGCATGGGCCCCCTGCTGCTGCACGGCGGCGGCGCCTCCGGCGAGCGGGCATTCCTCCGCAAGCTCGTGGAACTGAGCGGCCCCGACCCGCGCATCTGTACCGTGCGCGTGACCGGCAGCCGGCCAGGCTACACCACGCGATCGGAGCGCATCATCGTGCTGGACGCGGCCGCCGCGGAAAGCATCGAGACGGCCCAGCAGCTCGCGGACTGCACGGGTCTCTACATCGCCCCCGCCGATCCAAGACGCTTGGCCGAACTGCTGCGCCCCGGCGGACAGGATTCGCCCGCACTCTCCGTGCTGCGGCAACGGCGGACGGCCGGCGCACCGATCGCGCTCATCGGCACATCGGCAAACGCCGCCGGCCCGTCCGAACTGCCCGAAGGCGCGTCCGACAGCAGCGCCGCGGCACTGCTCCAGGACCGCATCCCGGTGGCGCCGGGTCTGGCGCTGGCCGATGGCGTCCTGGTCGACACCCACTTCTTCCGCAAAGGCCTTTTGGGACGGCACATCCGGGCGCTGGCCGCCGCGGGGGTGGAGCGCGGGATCGGGCTCGACGAGGCCGCAATGGTCCTTGCGCGGCCGGACGGCCAATGGGAAGTCGCCGGCGACCAGCCCGTGGCCCTCGTCGAGCGCCCGTCCGGCGCCCCGCCCGACCAGACCACCGGGTACCGGCTCTCCCTTCTGCGGGCGGGCGACCGCTTCGACCCGCACACCGGCTCGGTCACTCCGGGCGGGGGGCGCACACCGGCACCAATGCCGCCGGACAGCCAGCGCGCGCTCGCCCGCACCGAGGCGTTCGCCCCCGACGCCCTGCGGCAGCTTGCGGAGCGTCTGGCCCAGTCCCCGACCGACCGCGCCATTGCGAGGGCGGAAGGCGGCCGGGTGCGCGTCACGCTGCGCAAGCTTGAGGACACCCGCGTCTACGCCGGCGCGGGCGGATCGACGATCATCGGGCTCGGCGTGGACGTCGAACGCGTCCGCAGGATCCCCGAGGGCGTCATTCCCGCATCCGTTCCGGCGGCGGCCCAGGCCGCACCGGCCGCGGCCCCGTCCACGCCCGACACCAAGCGCACCGCCGTTGCCCCACCGCGTAAACAGAACCTATCATCCGGCCGCAAATGACCGCCCAGCCTACACAACCCACATTCCGACACCGCCACCTACTCGGCCTGGAGGGGGTGACGGCCGCTGACATCGGCCTGATCCTGGATCTGGCCGACGGCTACGTGGACCAGAACCGCCGCGGCGAGCGCAAAGGCGCGCTCCTGCGCGGCCGGACCGTCATGAACCTGTTCTTCGAGAACTCCACCCGCACCCGCACCTCGTTCGAGCTGGCGGGCAAGCGGTTGGGCGGCGACGTCATCAACATGTCCGTCGCCACCAGTTCCGTGAAGAAGGGCGAGACGCTGATCGACACGGCCATGACGCTGAACGCCATGCACGCCGACGTGCTGGTTGTGCGCCATCCCGAGTCGGGGGCCGTGAAGCTCCTTGCCGACAAGGTCACCGGGGCCGTCATCAACGCCGGCGACGGCACACACGAGCACCCCACCCAGGCGCTGCTGGATGCGCTCACCATCCGTCGTCGGAAGGGCCGGCTGGAAGGGCTGGTCGTCACCATCTGCGGCGACATCCTGCACAGCCGTGTCGCCCGTTCGAACATCCACCTCCTGAACGCGGTCGGGGCCCATGTCCGCGTGGTCGGACCGCCGACCCTGATCCCGGCCGAAATCGACCGCCTGGGGGCCGAGGTGCACCACAGGATGGAAACGGGCCTGGACGGGGCCGACATCGTCATGATGCTGCGCCTGCAGAGCGAGCGGATGCAGGGCCAGTACGTGCCCTCCACGCGCGAGTATTTCCGCTATTACGGTCTGGACTACGACAAGCTGGGCCGGGCCAAGCCGGACGCCCTGATCATGCATCCCGGCCCCATGAACCGCGGCGTGGAGATCGACAGCGAGGTCGCCGACGACATCAACCGCAGCGTCATCCTCGACCAGGTCGAACTGGGCGTGGCGGTGCGCATGGCGGTGCTGGACCTGTTGACCCGTCCGCTGCGTGCCCAGCCCTCCCACGAAGGAGCCGCGGCATGACCCGACGGACGGTGTACCTGAACACCCGCCTGCTGGACCCCGCATCGGGGCTGGACCAGCGCGGGGCCTTGCTGGTGGAGGACGGCCGGATCGCCGATTTCGGCCCCCGCCTGTTCCACGAGGGCGTGCCGGACGGGCTGGACCGGGTGGATTGCGAGGGCCTGTGCCTGGCCCCCGGCCTGGTGGACATGCGCGTCCAGATCGGCGAGCCCGGCAACGAGCAGAAGGAAAGCGTCGCCACGGCCACCCGCGCCGCGGCGGCCGGCGGCGTGACGTCGCTGGTCTGCCTGCCGGGGACCGATCCCCCCATCGACGACGTCCCGGCGATGGAATTCATTGCCCGCCGCGCCCGGGCCGCCCGCATGGTCAAGGTCCATGTGGCGCCGGCGGTCACGCGCGGTCTGGAAGGCCGGCAATTGACCGAGATGGGCCTGATGGCCGAGGAGGGCGCGGTTGCCTTCACCGATGGGGCGAAGGCCATCGCCAACGCCGCCGTCATGGCGCGCGCGCTCAGCTACGCCAAGGTCTTCGGCAAGCCCATCATGCAGCACCCGGAGGAGCCGGCGCTGGCCGATGGCGGCCAGATGAACGCCGGAGAGGTTGCGACCCGCCTGGGTCTGGCGGGTATCCCCGCCGTGGCCGAGGTGATGATGATCGAACGCGACCTCCGGCTGGTGGAACTGACCGGCGGCCGCTACCACGCCGGCCACATCTCCACCGGCGCCGCGGTCGAGGCGATCCGGCAGGCGAAGCGCCGGGGGCTGCCGGTCACCTGCGACACGGCCCCGCCCTACTTCGCCCTGACCGAGGTGGACGTGGGCGACTACCGCACCTTCGCCAAGCTGTCGCCGCCGCTGCGCGGGGACATGGACCGGCGGGCCATCCTCGAAGGCCTGGCGGACGGCACCATCGACGCGGTCGCCAGCGACCACCAGCCCCACGACCAGGATTCCAAGCGTGTTCCCTTCGCGCAGGCCGCCTTCGGCGTGGTCGGGCTGGAAACGCTGTTGCCGCTGACCCTGGAACTCGCCCACAAGGGGCACATGGGGCTCCTGGACGCGCTGGCCCTCGTCACCCACAGGCCGGCCGCGATCCTCGGCCTCCCCGCCGGCCGGCTGGCCCGTGGCCTGCCCGCCGATCTGGTCCTGTTCGACCCGGATGCGCCGTGGAAGGTTGAGGAACGGGCCCTGCGCTCGAAGTCCAAGAACACGCCCTTCGACAAGCGCCCGGTCCAGGGCCGCGCGGTCCGCACCGTCGTGGACGGGCGCACCGTCTTCCTGCACGAGGACTGAGCACCGGCCCCGACATGCCCGATCCCATAAGCTGGGCCTACAGCTGGCCCTACCTCCTCGGCGCCTTGGTGGGCGGCTATCTGCTGGGGGCGATCCCCTTCGGTCTGGTCCTGGTCCGTCTGGCGGGCCTGGGCGACGTGCGGACGATCGGGTCCGGCAACATCGGCGCAACGAACGTCCTGCGCACGGGGCGCAAGGATCTGGCGCTTGCCACCCTGCTGCTGGACAGCGGCAAGGGGGCGGCGGCGGTCCTGCTGGCGTCCCTGTGGGGCCACGAGGCGGCGGTGCTGGCGGCCATCGGCTCCTTCCTCGGTCACCTCTATCCGGCGTGGCTGGGGTTCAAGGGCGGCAAGGGGGTCGCGACCACGCTCGGGATCCTTCTGGCGATCTCGTGGCCGGTGGGCCTTGTCGCGTGCCTCACATGGCTTGGGGTGGCGGTCTTGTTCCGCATTTCCTCGCTGTCGTCGCTGATGTCCATGGTGGCCGCCACGGGCTATGCGGCATGGTTGGGATGGTTGCAGGGCGGGGGACGGGTCTCCGGCGCCTGGGCGCCCCCCGTCCTTGCGGGAGAGACGGTGCAGGCGGCCGTCCATCCCACCCTGTGGCAGCCGGTCCTGCTGCTGTCCGCCTTCGTGTTCCTGAAGCACCGCGCGAACATCGCCCGCCTGCTCCGGGGAACCGAGCCGCGGATCGGCCGGAAGAACAAGGCCGCAGGCGCCACCGGCAGTTGACCATCCGGGCCGGCATGCGCACGATGGGTGCATGCCATCCCCGTCCGCTTCACCCCATCTCGATGCGCTCCGCCTGCTGCGCAGTGAGAATGTCGGCCCCGTCACCTTTCGGCGCCTGATCGATCGGTTCGGGACGCCTTCGGACGCCCTCGCCGCCCTGCCCGACCTGGCCAAGCGCGGCGGACGGTCCTCGCCCCTGCGCGTCTGCACCAAGGCCGAGGCGGAGCGCGAATTGGCCGCCGCGCACCGGCTGGACGCGCGGTTGATGGCCTGGACGGACCCGGACTACCCCGAGGCGCTGGCGGCGGTGGACGATGCCCCGCCCCTGTTCTATGTGCGCGGCCATGCGCACCTGCTGGCGCGCCGGAGCGTCGGGATCGTCGGTGCCCGCAACGCCAGCGTGAACGGGCGCAAGCTCGCGACCTTGATCGCCCGCGGCATCGGCGAGGCGGGCCTCGTGGTGGTGTCCGGACTGGCCCGCGGCATCGACACGGCCGCGCATCAGGCCGCACTGCCGACCGGCACGGTGGCCGTGCAGGCAGGGGGCATCGACCGCATCTACCCGCCGGAGAACGAAGGCCTTTACCACCGGATCGCGGAGGAAGGCGCCCTGGTGGCCGAGATGCCGCCCGGGACCGAACCCCAGGCCCGGCATTTCCCCCGCCGCAATCGCATCGTCTCCGGCCTGTCGCTCGGGGTCGTGGTGGTGGAGGCGGCGGCGAGGTCCGGCTCCCTCATAACGGCGCGTTTCGCGCTGGAACAGGGGCGAGAGGTGTTCGCCGTGCCCGGATCGCCGCTCGATCCGCGGTGCCAGGGCAGCAACCGCCTGCTGCGCGAAGGAGCCGTCATGACCGAAGGCGCCGACGACGTGCTGGAGACCCTGCGCCCCCTCCTCGGCGGGCCGCTGGGCGAACGCCGACGGCCGGCCTTTGCGCCCGCCGCTCCCGCGGGACCGGCGGACGAGGCCGAGCTTGCGGCGGGCCGCCGGGCGGTGCTGGAGGCGCTGTCCTTCGATCCGGTCCTGGTTGACGAACTGGTGAGGGAGTGCCAATTGTCCGTGCCGGTGGTGGCAACCATCCTGCTGGAGCTTGAGCTTGCCGGGCGGTTGCAGCGGTTCCCCGGCCACCGTGTCGCGCTTATCTGATCCCCGTATTCGCCGCAAACCTCTTCCCAATGCGGCGGGAAAGGCCGAACGCCCGTGCCGGGCAGTAGCGTCGTCATTGTCGAGTCGCCGGCAAAGGCCAAAACGATCAACAAGTACCTGGGGGCCGGTTACACCGTGCTGGCATCCTACGGGCATGTGCGCGACCTGCCGGAAAAGGACGGGTCCGTGCGGCCCGAGCAGGACTTCGCCATGGACTGGGAGCCGGGCGAACGGTCCCGGAAGCACTTGGACGCCATCGCCCGCGCCGTCCGCGAGAGCGACCGCGTCGTCCTGGCCACCGACCCGGACCGCGAGGGCGAGGCCATTGCCTGGCACGTGCGCGAGGTCCTGAACCAGAAGCGCCTGCTGAACAAGGTCGAAGTCCAGCGCGTCACCTTCAACGAGATCACCAAGCCCGCGGTGCTGGACGCCATGCGCCGTCCGCGGGACATCGACGTCGAGCTGGTGGACGCCTATCTCGCACGCCGCGCGCTCGACTACCTGTTCGGCTTCACGCTGTCCCCCGTGCTGTGGCGCAAGCTGCCGGGGGCCAAGGCCGCCGGCCGCGTGCAATCGGTCGCCCTGCGGTTGGTCTGCGACCGCGAGGCCGAGATCGAGGCCTTCCGCTCCCAGGAGTACTGGTCGGTGGAGGTGCGGTTCCGCACCGAGCAGGGCGGCGCCTTCGCCACCCGCCTGACCCACCTGGACGGCAAGAAGCTCGACAAGTTCAGCCTCAAGGACAAGCAGGCCGCCGACGACGCGGTGGCCAAGATCATGCCGGCCCGCTTCGCCGTGGACACGGTGGAGCGCAAGCAGGCCCGCCGGAATCCGGCCCCTCCGTTCACCACCAGCACGCTCCAGCAGGAAGCCAGCCGCAAGCTGGGCTTCGGCGCGACCAAGACCATGCGGTCTGCGCAGAAGCTCTACGAAGGGGTGGACATCGGCGGCGAGACCGTTGGCCTGATCACCTATATGCGGACCGACGGCGTGCAGCTGTCGCAGGAGGCGATCGACGGCGCCCGCAGCCTGATCGCCAAGGAATGGGGCGATGCGTTCGTCCCGCCACAGCCCCGGATCTACAAGACCAAGGCCAAGAACGCGCAGGAAGCCCACGAGGCCATCCGTCCGACCGACCTGTTCCGGCGCCCGGAGGACGTGGCCCGGTACCTCGACCATGACGACCTGCGGCTGTACGAGCTGATCTGGAAGCGGACCGTTGCCTCGCAGATGGCGAGCGCCGTGCTGGATCAGGTGGTCGTCGATGTCGCGTCGGTCGACCGGCAGATCCGTTTGCGGGCCAACGGTTCCGTGGTGGTCTTCGACGGCTTCCTGAAGGTCTACCAGGAGGACCGCGACGATCCCGTCGGCGAAGGGGCCGAGGACGAGGACGGTTCCGGCGTTCGCCTGCCCCCCATGCGCGAGCACGACAAGCTCGAACGTGGGGAGGTGAAGCCGGATCAGCACTTCACCCAGCCGCCACCGCGCTACACCGAGGCGAGCCTGGTGAAGAAGCTGGAGGAGCTGGGCATCGGCCGCCCCTCCACCTATGCCTCCACGCTCCAGCGCCTCCAGGACCACCGCTACGTGGAGGTGGACAAGCGTCGGCTTGCGCCCACCGACATCGGGCGTCTGGTCACGGCGTTCCTGACCAGCTTCTTCGAACGGTATATCGAGTACGGCTTCACCGCCGGCCTCGAGGAGAAACTGGACGAGATCTCCGACGGCCGGCTCAGCTGGAAGGAAGTGCTGCGGCAGTTCTGGCTGGATTTCGCCAAGACCGAGGACGGAGCCCTCATCCCCATCAAAGAGGCGGTCGAGCACCTGGACGGCAAGATCGGCAGCCGGCGCACGGTGCTGGACGCCATCGACGATCTGCTCGGCCCCCATTTCTTCCCCGTCCGCGACGACGGCCACGACCCGCGCGCCTGCCCGGCCTGCAAGGCCGGCCGGCTGGGCCTGAAGCTGGGCCGGACCGGCGCTTTCATCGGTTGCGCCAACTACCCGGACTGCCGCTACACGCGCCCGCTGGCAGTGGTGGACGGGACGGACGGCGACCCGGCGGCGGACCTCGACGGTCCGAAGGAACTGGGGGCGGATCCCGCGACCGGGCTGCCCGTCACGCTGCGGCGTGGCCCGTTCGGCGTCTACATCCAGCTCGGCCCGCCGCCCGGCGAGACCGGGGGGAAGAACGCCGAAAAGCCCAAACGCTCGTCGCTGCCGCCGGGATACCAGCCGGCGGACATCGATCTGGACGTGGCCCTGCGCATCCTGGCGCTCCCGCGCGAAGTCGGCCGGCATCCCGAGACGGGCGAGCCCATCCTGGCCGGCATCGGCCGGTTCGGCCCCTATCTCAAGCACGGGACGGTGTACAAGAGCCTGCCGGCGGGCGAGGACGTGCTGACCATCGGCATCAACCGCGCCGTCGACCTGCTTGCCGCGGAGGGCGGAAAGGTCCGACGCGCACCGGCCACGCCGGCGCGCGTGGTGGGCGAGCACCCCAAGGACAAGAAACCGATCACCCTCAACAGCGGCCGGTACGGCCCCTACCTGAAGCACGGCTCCGTCATGGCCTCGCTGCCCAAGGGCATGGAGCCGGACGATGTGACGGTCGAGACCGCCGTCGAACTCCTGGCCGCCAAGGCGTCCAAGGGCAAGGCGCCGAAAGGCAAGGCCGCAAAGGCGGCTGCCGAACCGGCGGCCGAAACCGACGAGGCTCCCGCCAAGACGCCGCGCAAAGCGGCATCCAAGGCCGCTCCGGCGAAGAAGACGGCGACGAAGAAGACGGCCGCGACGAAAGCCGCCCCCAAGAAGGCGGCCGACAAGGCACCGGCGGAGAAAGCCGCCGCCACGAAGACCGCTGCGGCGGCACCCGCCGCAAAGCGGAAAGCAGGGTGAACGGCCGCCCGGGCGCGCGAGGTTTGCGCCGGTTGGGAAACGACCCCGCGGCGGGTCGTGTTTCCTCTCGCACGCCCGTGCCGGCCACAATTCCCCCGCCGGCCGGGCGGCGCCCCGAGGCTGCACCATGACCGACACGCCGCGCAAACGCGCCCCCTTCCCCACCGCGGAACAGATCCTGGAGTTCATCCGGGAAAGCCCGACGCCGGTGGGCCGGCGCGAGATCGCACGCGCCTTCCATATCACGGGTGACGACCGGGTCCGCCTGAAGGCCATCCTCAAGGATCTGGAGGCGGGCGGATCGGTGGAGCGCGGACGCAAGCGCCGCATGGCACCGGCGGACGCGCTGCCCGAGGTGACGGTCGTCGAGGTCACGGGCGTCGACGTCGATGGCGAAACCATCGCCAAGCCGGTGCAGTGGCAGGGCGAAGGAAAGCCGCCCACGATCTATCTTAACCCCGAGGGCAAGGGCCACCCCGACTTCGCGCCGGGGGACCGGGTGCTTGCGCGCCTGCGCCGGACGAGCGACCGCGTGTACGAGGGACGCACGCTGCGGCGTCTGGGGGCCGGCCCGCCGACAGTCGTCGGCATCTATGAGTATGGACCTCGCGGCGGCCGCCTGCGTCCGGCCGATCGTCGTCAGAAGAACGACTTCGTGGTGGCGGCCGACGATGCCGGCGATGCCAAGCCGGGCGACCTGGTGCTGGCCGAGGTCCTGTCGTCCGCCCGGCTGGGGCTGCGCCAGGTGCGGGTGGTCGAACGGCTGGGCAGTGTGGACGAGCCGCGGGCCATCAGCCTGATCGCCATCCACCAAGCCGGCATCCCCGTGCCCTTCCCGCCCGCCGCGCTGGACGAGACGGCGGCCATGGAGGTGCCGGACCTGCGCGGGCGCGAGGACCTGCGGGATGTGCCGCTGGTCACGATCGACGGCGCCGACGCGCGCGACTTCGACGATGCGGTCTGGGCCCAGCCGGATGAGGATCCGGGAAATCCAGACGGCTGGCGCATCATCGTTGCCATCGCCGATGTGTCCCATTACGTCCGGCCCGGCACCGCGCTGGACGAGGCCGCACGGGAACGCGGGAACTCCTGCTACTTCCCGGACCGCGTCGTCCCGATGCTGCCCGAGGCGCTGTCGAACGAGCTGTGTTCGCTGAAGCCCGGCGTGCCGCGGGCGTGCATGGCCGCCCACCTCTGGATCGACGCCAACGGTGAGCTGGTGCGCTTCCGCTTTTCCCGGGCGCTGATGCGTTCGGCCGCCCGGCTGACCTACGAGCAGGTGCAGGAGGCGGTCGACGGCCGCCCCGACGATCTGACGGGGCCCCTTCTGGAGCCGGTGATCCGCCCGCTGTACGGCGCCTTCCGGGCGCTGGCCAAGGCGCGCTTGAGGCGGGGCACGCTCGACCTCGACCTGCCGGAGCGCCGGGTTCGGCTCGACGATCAGGGCCGCGTGGCCGAAATCGCGGCCCGGCCGCGCTACGACAGCCACCGCCTGATCGAGGAGTTCATGATCCTCGCCAACGTGGCCGCCGCGGTGCAGCTCGAGGAAAAGCGCATACCCTGCATGTACCGGGTCCACGACCAGCCCGACCTTGCCAAGCTGGAGGCGCTGCGGGAGTTCCTGGGAACCATGGGCTACGGCCTGGCGAAAGGGATCCTGAAGCCGGCGAACTTCACCCACATCCTGACCCAGGTCGAAGGCCGGCCCGAGGCCCTGCTCGTCAACGAGCTGATCCTGCGGTCACAGGCGCAGGCCGCCTACAGCCCGGACAACATCGGCCATTTCGGGTTGGCATTGGCCCGCTACGCCCACTTCACCTCTCCCATCCGCCGCTACGCCGACCTGGTGGTCCACCGCGGACTGACGCGCGCCCTGGACCTCGGACCGGGCGGACTGACCGATGGTGAAATGGAGCGGATGGAGAAGACGGCCGAGCACATCTCCATGACCGAGCGCCGCGCGGCCGAAGCCGAGAGGGACGCGGTCGACCGTTACACCGCCGCCTATCTGGCCGACCGGGTCGGGGCCACCTTCCGCGGCCGCATCGCCGGTGTGACCCGTTTCGGGCTGTTCGTACGACTGGACGAGACCGGAGCGGACGGGCTGGTCCCGATCTCCTCGCTGCCCGACGATTACTACGAGCACCTGGAGGACCAGCACGCGCTGGTGGGCAGCCGCTGGGGACGGGTCTACCGCCTCGGCGCCCCCGTCGAGGTGCGGCTGGTCGAAGCCGATGCGTTGGCCGGCAGCATGGTGTTCCGGCTGGAAGGAAACGAAGGGGCGGACCTGCCCTGGCTGCCACCGGTCAATGTGGGGGCCGGCGCGCGGGGCCGGAAGGCGGTTCCCACCCGCGGTCGGGGGAATCGGCCCCGCCGGAAAGGATAGATCCTTCCGGCCACCCGATGCGAAACACCCGAATCAATTCCAACCAGCGATTCACCCATTAGGATCCCCCGGCCTCCAGGAGGTCACGGGTTTCGGGCCATTCCGGCGGTGCAGGTCCCCTTGGTTCATGGTATTCCATAGGGCATAGGCATCCCGACCCGTGCGGTTGCCGACACATGACCGGTAGACGGAAGCCGCCGAGCCAATGCTGACGCCCCGCCCTGGCATGCCAATGCGAACCGGTGTGACGCGCCCCACGGCAAGGCCCCTCGCCTTCCGGCTCAAGTCCGCGGGACTGTTGACCGCGAGCCTGCTGTTCTGGGGATGCGCATCCGACACCGGACCGGTGGTCACCGATGCCAGCCCGATGTTCGGCGAGAAGACCTTCAACGAAGGCTTCGAGTTCATCTCCAGCCACTATTACAGGGCCGTGGACTTCCGCCAGCTTGCCCTGGCCGGTCTCGGCGGCCTGTCCAAGGTGGATCCCGGGGTGGCTGTCGAGGCCGCCGGGTCCAACCTGGTGTTGAAGGCCGGAGGCACTTCGGCCGGCACGATTCGGATGCCCCGGACGGACGATGCCCAGGGATGGGCCGCCGCGACCGGTGCGGCCATCGCCCAGTTACGCACCGCATCGGCCCCCCTGAAGGATGCGGAAGCCGAGGACATCTACAAGGCCGTCTTCGACGGCATGATGCGCCAGCTCGACCCGAACTCGCGCTATACGACGGCGACCCGGGGCGCCGCGGAGCGGGCGGAGCGCAACGGCTACGGCGGCATCGGCGTGACGCTGGATGACGAGGGTGGCCGATTCCGCGTCGGCGGCCTGATCGAGAACGGCCCCGCCGCACGCGCCGGCGTGAGGACGGGCGAGATGATCGCCGCCATCGACGGCGAGTCGACCAAGGGGCTCCCGACGGCCACGGTCCGCGACCGTTTGCGCGGCCGGCCGGGCAGCATCGTCCTGCTGACCCTGGACTCCGACGGCAAGGTGCGCCAGGTCCAGGTCCAGCGCGAGCAGATCATTCCGCCCACGACCGCGATGCGGGTCGAGGACGGAATCGCCATCATCAGCATCAGCCGCTTCAACGCGGGCACGGAAAGCGAAGTCCGCAATCGAGTCGCCGCCGCGCGGCGGCAGGCCGGCGATCGGCTGCGGGGCTATGTCCTCGATCTCCGCGGCAATCCCGGCGGCTATCTCGATCAGGCCGTCCACGTGGCGGACGCCTTCGTCACCGGCGGCGATCTCCTGTTCACCCGCGGGCGCCATCCCAAGAGCGGCAGCCACTGGACGGCCAAGCAGGACGATATCGGCGAAGGGTTGCCGATGGTCGTCCTGGTCGACAAGGGCTCGGCCTCCGCGGCCGAGATCCTGGCCGCGGCCTTGCAGGATCGCGGCCGCGCCGTCGTGGTGGGGTCGGTGTCCTACGGCAAGGGCAGCGTCCAGAACATCCGGACGCTGCAAACGGGTGGGGAAATCATCCTGACCTGGAGCCGGATCTTCGCACCCTCCGGCTACACCTTCCACCAGCAGGGCATCATGCCCCAGGTCTGCACCAGCCGGGACGGTGTGGACGAGGCCAGCCTGACCGCCGAAATCCGCGAAGGCCGCTATCAATTGCCGGCCACGCTGGCAAGCTGGCGCCGGGCAGCCCCCGAAGACGCGACGGCCCTCGCCCAGCTCCGTGAGACGTGCCCGTGGAAGGAGCACGACCCCGCGCTCGACCTGCGGGTCGCCAAGCGGATCATCCTGGACACCCCGTTGTATCAGCGGGCACTGGCGCTGACCGTCCCTGGAACGGTTGCTTCCCGTTGATGTCCGCGCGCCGGCATCTTGACAATCCAAAGCCGATCGCTATGTTCGCCGCTCACGCTGCGGCGCAGGTGGACGGCGCAGCTCGATAGGATCTTGTGCGATGGCGAAACAGAACACCGTCCTCATTCGGCTGGTCAGCTCTGCCGGTACCGGCTTCTTCTATGTGAAGAAGAAGAACCCGCGGAAGACGACTGATAAGCTCGAGTTCAAGAAGTACGATCCGGTCGTGCGCAAGCACGTGGTCTTCAAGGAAGCGAAGATCAAGTAACTGGTCGCGCATCGCGCCACGATTCGGGCCGCCTTCGACGAAGGCGGCTCTTTTCGTTTTGGCCTCCCGTGTTTGCGCCCGAGGCCCTCAGCAGCCACAGGATTGTTCGGTCTGGATCGGCGGGCACGGCACCGAGCCGTAAGAGCAGAACACGCAGCAATCGCCCGGCTTCGGGCGCAGGAGCGTGGCGCAGCCCTCGCAGTCGTAGAAGAACGTGCAGGCGTCGGTCGGCATCTCCTCGACCTTCCTGTAGCCGCATTGCGGGCACGTGATTTCGGATCGAAGCTCGGGCTGCATAGGTCACCACAGGTATCGCACCGACATTGGTCCCAGCCCGGATCGAACCGGGCGGACGAATTGGGACGCATCGGCTGGTGCGTTACGCACAACATTACGAGAGAGTTGCCGAGGATGGCGAGGCATCCACGCCGCCTGCGCCGGGCCCGAATCCCAGACGCAGGCCGCTTCGTCCATGGGGATGCTCACCGGTCCTATGATCCGGTGCGATGGAACGCGCGCTATTCATCCGAATCGTGGAGCCGGTCGGACGCTGCGGCCCGCCGGCATGGGCGAGCGCTTTCTGTAGGGGACATCTTTCGGCTCGGGCAGGTCCACCAAGACGGGACCAGGCCGATGTTCGGGCAAGCCAGGTTCCATGGCCTGATCCGGTCAGGCGGCCCCCCTGACCGGAATTCGCTCCATCAAACAAGCCGATAAAGCACGGGTGCGGTGGCGGGCACGCAGGTGCGCGCCACCGGAAAAACGGTCGGGAAAGGCCTAGGCCGGTTGGGCGCCCATCTCCGGGGTCCACAGGTCGAAGCGGTTCCGGCCACCGGTCTTGGCCACGTACAGGGCGTCGTCCGCGCGTTTCAGCAGACTATCGGCGCCCTCGCCTTCCAGGCTGGCCGCCACGCCGATGCTGATCGTGACCTTCAGTTCCCCGACCGGGGCCGAGACCACGAACAACTCGTCGGCGATCTTGCTGCGCAGGCGTTCCGCGACGGCGGATGCCGCAGTGGCGTCGGTGTCGGGCATGATGACGACGAATTCCTCGCCACCCCACCGGACCACCAGGTCGACCGGCCGCAGATTCCGGGTGACCCGGCTTGCCACCTCGCGCAGGACCTGGTCCCCGGTCGGATGCCCGTGCGTGTCGTTCACCGACTTGAAGTGGTCGAGGTCGAAGACCATCACCGACAGCGGCTTTTGCGTCTCCACGCCCCGCGCCAAAAGCCGGGGCAGGTGCGCATCCAGGTACCGGCGGTTGAACACGCCGGTCAGCGGGTCGATCAACGCCATGGACAGGCTGCGCTCGTAATTGATCCGCAGCCTCTCCTGGTATCGGCGCCGGCGGATCTGGGTGCGGCACCTCGCCAGAAGCTCGTTCCTGTCGATGGGCTTCAACAGATAATCGTTGGCCCCCAGTTCCAGCCCCTTCGCCACGCTGCCGATATCGCCGTCGTCGCCCATCAGCAGGATGGGGACTTGGCGCGTCGCCTCGTGCGACCGCAGTTGCGACAGCAGTCGCAATCCGTCCTCGGATCGGAGCGTCAGGCTGAGCACCACCAGCTCGTAGGGATGCGACAGCGCCTTGCCCAGGGCCTCGGCGCAGGTCGACACGCCGTCCACCTTGTCGCGGTCGCGCCCCAAGGTTTCGGCCACACGGTCCATGTCGAGCTGGCCGTCCTCGACCACCAGCACATCCGCCTCGACCGCCTCGTCCATGCCGAGCGCGGATCCCTGGGCCAGCACCCCGAGCTGGCCGGACGTGCTCTCCCGCAGCCGCCACTGGTCCATCACCATCTTCAGGCGCACCAGCGACCGGACCCGGGCGAACAGCGCCATGTCGTTGACCGGCTTCGTCAGGAAATCGTCGGCTCCGGCCTCCAGGCCGCGCACGCGGTCCGCAACGTCCGATAAGGCCGTCACCATGACCACGGGGATGTGCATGGTGTTGGGATTGCTTCGAATCCGCCGGCACACCTCGAAGCCGTCCATGCCGGGCATCATCACGTCCAGCAACACGATGTCCGGTGCTTCGCGCTCGATCTTCTCAAGCGCCTCGGGCCCGTCATAGGCGGAGATGACCTCGAAGTACTCGCGCGACAGCTTCGCTGCGAGCAGCTTCACATTGGGCAACACGTCATCGACGACGAGGACTCGAGCAGTCATGCGGCCACTCCTTAAAGCTCCCGAGGCGGACCGCGGTCAGCGCAGATATCGCTGCACGATTTCAAGGAACTTCGACACCGAGATCGGCTTGGCGATGTAATCCTCGCAGCCGCCCTCCCGGATCTTCTCCTCGTCCCCCTTCATGGCGAAGGCGGTGACGGCGATCACGGGAATGCCGCGGAGATCATCGTCCTCCTTCAGCCATTTGGTCACTTCGATTCCGGAGACTTCCGGCAGTTGGATGTCCATGAGGATCAGGTCGGGCCGGTGCAGACGCGCGATGCGCAGCGCCTCCATCCCGTCCCGCGTCTGCAAGGTCGCATACCCATGCGCTTCCAGCAGGTCGTGGAAGAGCTTCATGTTGAGCTCGTTGTCCTCCACGATGAGAACCCGCTTCCGCACGCCGGCCTCCGCCGTGTCACCCGCGACCGTAGACATCTATCCTCCTCTTGCGGGACGCCCCGCGGCTGCGCAAGCCGGTCGAAGAAGTGCGCCAACCCCAACGATATACCGTCAATCGGGGTACGACTGTTAGTGTATCATGACGTTGGCGCCGCTGAATTCGGACAAGAAGAGTTTGCACGGCCCGTTGCACGGGGGAAGGCCGGATGCATGAGGGTGTGTGCCGCGACTGTGGCGCGTCCCTGGCAGCCTCGACTGCCGCCCGCTGCCCGTCCTGCGGGTCGCGGCGGCTGAAGCGCCATGCCGAAATGCACCGCCTGGCGATCGCGCACCTGGACTGCGACGCCTTCTATGCGTCGGTGGAGAAGCGGGACAATCCGGCCCTCGCCGACAAGCCCGTCATCGTCGGCGGTGGACGCCGGGGCGTGGTGGCCGCCTGCTGCTATGTGGCCCGCCTGTATGGCGTGCGTTCGGCCATGCCGATGTTCAAGGCGTTGCGCGCCTGCCCGCATGCGGTGGTGATTCCGCCCGACATGCGGAAATACCAAGCGGTCGGGCGGCAGATCCGTGCGCTGATGGCGGAAGCGACTCCGCTTGTGGAGCCGCTGTCCATCGACGAGGCATTCCTCGACCTGTCGGGCACCGAAGCCGTTCATGGCGCAAGCCCGGCCCAGACCCTGGCGCGCCTCGTCATGCGCATCGAACGCGAGGTGGGGGTCACCGCCTCCATCGGCCTCAGCTACAACAAGTTCCTGGCGAAGGTGGCATCCGACCTGGACAAGCCCCGCGGCTTCGCGGTCATCGGCCGTGCGGAGGCGCGGTCCTTCCTGGCGCCGCGGCCGGTCGAATTGATCTGGGGCGTCGGGCCGGCGCTCCGCCGCAAGCTCAGCATGGAAGGAATCCATACGATCGGCGATCTCGCGCGTCTGTCGGAGCACGAGTTGTCCGCCCGCTACGGTGCCTTCGGTCGACGTCTCCACGCCTTCGCCCGGGGCGAGGACAGCCGTACGATCGACCCGCGCAGCGATCCGAAGAGCGTGTCGGCCGAAACGACCTTCGACACCGACATTGCGGACACCGCGGAGATCGAGCGGCAGCTCTGGCCCCTGTGCGAGACGGTGGCCCGCCGGCTGAAGGCGTCGAATCTTTCGGCTCGTGGCGTCGTCCTGAAACTGAAGACCAACGACTTCCGGCAGATCACCCGTTCGGTCCGCCTGTCCCGGCCGACGCAACTGGCACCCGTCCTGTTCGACGCGGCGCGGGTGCTTCTGGCCCGTGCCGCGGACGGCACCCGGTTCCGCCTGATCGGGATCGGGACAACGGACCTCGGCCCCGGAACGGAGGCCGATCCACCCGACCTTTTCGATCCGGTGCCGACACGTCGCGCAGTGCTTGATCAGGCCGTGGACGACGTCCGCAGGCGGTTGGGACCGAACGCGGTCCAAATGGGCCGGGCCTTCGGGAAATCGCCGGATTGAGCGGTGCCAGTCAGCAGTGCGGCTTTGGCAATGCTTCCAGTTCGCGCAACGTGCCGGACACCCGGAAATCGCCGTAGTCGATGAGCATCGACTCGGCAACACCATTGGTCAGGAGCGACAGGCTCATCTCGTAGGTCGGCTCGGCGCCCGTCCCCTGCAACGGGAAGAATGCCATGCGGATCGGATAGGCCTTGGTCCGGAGCAGGTCCTTGCCGGTGCCACCGGGGTCGGCACGCACCGGTCCGGCTGAACCGATGGCCGCGCTGACCTCGTTCGGACCTTCGGCATCCGACCCGTCGAATACGACCCTCGCCAGGAAACGCTCGTCCGCAACGGCCAGGCGGACCAGTTCCAGGGTGTGCGCGGTCGGGAACATGGTCCCGGGCGGCAAGTCGCCCTCGCTCGGCTCGGGGCGCGCATAACGGACCACGCCCCCCTGCCCGTCCGCGAACAGGTTCGCCTCGCCGCGCGTCTCCTCCTCCACCTCGCCGTTGACGGTGCGGCGGACGTTGAACCGGTAGGCGGTGCCGTCCTTGCTTTCCCAGGTCACATAGTTGGTGACCATCTCCACTTGGTTGCCTTCCGCGTACTGGAAGCTCAGGTGGAAACGCTGCTGAATGGCCCAACCGTCACAGGCATCGGCCCATTCGAACGCCATGCGCCCGGTCACGGCCGCAACCTGACTGTTGCTGCGCGCGCCGGCCAGCTTCATTTCGTACAAGGCACGGTGCGGAACGATGTCGGGCGCTCCGGCGGCCCGGACGTTCGGCAGGTGGACCCCGGTCGCGGCCGCCGCTGCAAGGAAAGCCAGGGCCGCCAGGCGCACGCCCAGGCGCGCGGCGGTCCGGCGGCGGTTGACAGGCGGTGAAAGCGGCAAATCCAAGTCCCCGCGATATTGCGAGCACCGCGCGCGCGGGCGCGGGCGCGGTCGGAACGGCGCCGACTTTTCCCGAGCAGGCAACCCGGCGCAAGCTGTTTCAACGTGTGCGACGACGTACTCCGCCCGTGCCTGGCCATCATTTCGGGGGGCCCGCACAACCGCCTTCGGCCGCTTACGGGGCGGCCACAACGGCTAGGCGTAACAGCCCCCCTTGCGATGCGCCGCCGGCGGCAGACCTGCGGCTCCGGCCCCACTGGCCGCGTTCCTTTGTGCGGAACGGGCCACGTGGGCTTCGGGTGCGACGGCGGACCTGCGTCAGTCCTTCTTCTTCGGCGGCGGCAGGTCGAGCCGGAGGTGCAGTTCCTTCAGCCGCGCGGGCGGCACGGGGCTGGGGGCCTGCATCATCAGGTCCTGGGCCTGCTGGTTCAGCGGGAAGACGATCACCTCGCGGATGTTCGGCTCGTCCGCCAGCAGCATGACGATGCGGTCGATGCCCGGCGCCGAGCCCCCGTGCGGCGGCGCGCCCAGCTTGAAGGCGGACAGCATGCCGCCGAAGCGGGCCTCGACCTCCTCGGGCGGGTAACCGGCGATCTCGAACGCCTTGTACATCACCTCGGGCAGATGGTTCCGGATGGCGCCCGACGACAGCTCGATGCCGTTGCAGACGATGTCGTACTGGAACGCCTTGATCTCCAGCGGGTCCTTGGTCAGCAGCGCCTCGAGGCCGCCCTGGGGCATGGAGAACGGATTGTGCGAGAACTCGATCGCGCCCGTGTCCTCGTTCCGCTCGTACATCGGGAAATCCACGATCCAGCAGAACTTGAACTCGTCCGGCGAGATCAGGTCCAGTTCCTGGGCGATCTTGGTGCGGGCCTGACCGGCCAGCTTCACCGCCGGCCCGACCAGATCGCAGACGAAGAACACCGCATCCCCGTCCTCCAGTCCGGCCGCCTCGCGCAGCGCCTGCTGGGCCGCCTCGGGGACGAACTTGGCGATGGGGCCCTTGCCGGCACCGCCTTCGAACAGGATGTAGCCGAGACCCGGCGCACCCAGGCCGCGCGCCCAGTCGTTCAGCTTGTCGAAGAAGCTGCGGGGCTTGTCCGCGACCTTCGGGGTGCGGATGGCGCGCACCACGCCGCCGCGGTCGATGACGCCGCGGAACGCCTTGAACTCCACGTCCGGCCGCTTGAACACCTCGGTGACGTCGGTGATGACCAGCGGGTTGCGCAGGTCCGGCTTGTCCGACCCGTACTTCAGCATCGCCTCGTCATAGGGGATGCGCGGGAACGGCGGCTTGGTCACCGTGCGCCGGGTGCCGCTGAAATCGGCGAATTCCTCGAACACCCCGGCGATGACCGGCTCGATCGCGGCGAACACGTCCTCCTGGGTGACGAAGCTCATCTCGAAATCGAGCTGGTAGAACTCGCCCGGCGAGCGGTCGGCGCGGGCGTCCTCGTCACGGAAGCAAGGGGCGATCTGGAAATAGCGGTCGAAGCCCGCGACCATCAGCAGCTGCTTGAACTGCTGGGGAGCCTGCGGCAGCGCATAGAACTGGCCGGGATGGATGCGGCTGGGCACCAGGAAGTCGCGGGCACCTTCCGGACTGGACGAGGTCAGGATCGGCGTCTGGAACTCGGTGAAGCCCTGGGCGATCATCCGGCGCCGGATCGACGCGATGACCTGGCTGCGCAGCATGATGTTGCGG
Source organism: Azospirillaceae bacterium (assembly GCA_035645145.1). GTDB lineage: Bacteria > Pseudomonadota > Alphaproteobacteria > Azospirillales > Azospirillaceae > CANGXM01. The sequence goes on from DASQNC010000068.1 coordinate 90,666, forward strand.
TGGGGCTTCTCGCGGCGCAGGTCGAGGAAGCGGTACTTGAGCCGCACCTCCTCGTTCCACTCCTGGTCCGAATTGACCGGCATCGGAAGCTGCTCGGCCCGGCTGCGGACATCGAGCTCCGCCACATCCAGTTCGATGCGGCCGGTCGGCAACTTGTCGTTGATCGTTTCGGCGCTGCGGGCCACCACCTTGCCCGTCACCGTGATCACGCTTTCCAGGCGGAGCCCTTCGGCCACGTTGAACACCGGGCTCGACGCGTCCACCACGCACTGGGTGATGCCGTAGTGGTCGCGGAGGTCGATGAACAGCAGATTGCCGTGGTCGCGCTTGCGGTGAATCCAGCCCGACAGGCGTGCGGTCTGACCAGCGTGTTCGGCGCGGAGCTCGCCGCAGGTATGGGTGCGGTAGGGGTGCATCGTCCAGGAGCCCGGATGAAAATGAAGGCGCACACCACCTCGAAGCGCTCCGGATGTCAAGGCCGCGGGCCGTAAACCTTTTCGGCCTGCCTTCGGTCGTGTAAACCGCAGCCATGCAACACCTGATCACCACCACCGAGGACCTGGCCGCATTCCGTCAGCGCCTCGTCGGCGCCGCCTATGTGACGGTCGATACCGAATTCATGCGGGAGAAGACCTACTACCCGCAGCTCTGCCTCGTGCAGGTGGCCGGCCCCGACGAGGCGGCGGCCATCGACCCGCTGGCACCCGGCATCGACCTGGCCCCGCTGCTCGACCTGCTCGCGGACGAAAGCACCCTCAAGGTGTTCCATGCGGCCCGCCAGGACTTGGAGATCTTCCTGAACATCGCGGGCTCGATTCCGACGCCGCTGTTCGACACCCAGGTCGCCGCCATGGTCTGCGGCTTCGGGGAGTCGGTCAGCTACGAGCAGTTGGCCGGCCGTCTGGCCAATGCCCGCATCGACAAGTCCAGCCGCTTCACCGACTGGTCCGCCCGCCCCCTGACCGAGCGGCAGGTGCTCTATGCGCTGTCCGACGTCACCCATCTGCGGGCGGTCTACGACAAGCTGTCCCGGCGATTGGAGAAGACCGGCCGCGCCCATTGGCTGGCCGAGGAGATGGCCATCCTCACCGATCCCGCAACCTACCGGGTGGAGCCGGAGGATGCCTGGCGCCGGTTCCGCGTCCGCCCCACGGACAAGCCGAGGTTCCTGGGTGTCCTGAAGGAGTTGGCGGCCTGGCGCGAACGCGAGGCCCAGCGCAAGGATCTGCCGCGCAGCCGCGTGATCCGGGACGAATCCCTGCTGGAAATCGCCGCCCACGCGCCCACGACGGTGGAGGATCTGGCCCGCACCCGCGGCCTCGGCCGCAGCTTCGCCGAGGGCCGTTACGGGCAGGAGATCCTGCAGGCCGTCCAACGGGGCGTTGGCCTGTCCGAGGACCAGTTGCCGAAACCCGATGCACGGCCCGAAGTCCCGCCCGGCATCGGCCCCATCGTCGAATTGCTCAAGGTGCTGCTGAAGATGGTCTGCGACGATGCGGACGTCGCGCCGAAGCTGGTGGCGAACTCGGCCGACATCGAACGTCTGGCCGCTGACGACAACGCCGACGTGCCCGCACTCCACGGCTGGCGGCGGGAATTGTTCGGCGAACAGGCGCTGAAGCTGAAGAACGGGAATCTGGCGCTGGCCGTGCAGGGCAAGCGGGTCCGGGTGGTGGAGGTCTGAAGGCGTGGGCCGGCCGCGCGCCGGCCCACGGCCCTAAGCCACCGCCTGCAGCTCGCCCTTGAGGTCGAGCGCGTTGGCCAGCGCATCCAGCCGGCGCTGCACCACATCGCCGGTCAGATCGGCGGCGTCGCCCGGCAGCGTCAGTTCCAGCCGGTTCCCGACCAACCGCAGCGGCGCCTGCTCCAGCAGCGCGACCACACCGCCGGTCAGGGTGTGGGCCAGGCGCAGCGTCAGGCCCAGCACCAGGGCGCGCCGGCGCTGCGCTTCGGTGGTCAGGTCGCGGGCGGGGGCGAGGATGGGATCGTCGAACCGGCCGGTGTAGCGGCCGTACAGGGCAAGGCCCAGGAACGCCCGCTCCGAATGGTCGATGCCGCCGTACGGCATGCGCAGGGCACGCAGGAACGCGTGCTCGGCCCGGTAGTCGGGATGGTCGCTCCACCCCAGGTCGCTCAACATGCAGGCCGCGATGCGCAGCCGCTCGGTCGTGCGGTCCTCACCCGCGAACAGGGGTGCCGTCCAGTTGATCAGGGCGCGGCTGGGCTCGAACCGGCCGATGCGCCGGGCGTGGTCCTCGCACGCGGACAGCAGCGGATCGCGCCCCCGCTCCTCGGGCGGGAGCTGGTCGTACAGGAAGCCCTCGCGCAGTCCATAGGCCGAGAAGACCACCCGTGCCGGCCGCGCCCGGCGGAGCAGCCGCTCCAGGACCAGCGCCGCATAGGGCAGCGTGTCGGACCGGCGCTTCGACACGCCCGCGGCCCGCTCCAGCGACGATTTCGACTGGCGCGACACCAGCTCCGCGAAATCCCGCATCGCGCCGGCGTCCACGGTGTAGTGGTGGATGATGTGGAGCGGATGCTTGACCTGCTCCATGTACGCCTTGGCCAGGGCGCGCCAACTGCCCCCGACCGGGTAGAAGTCGCGGCCGGCGGCCTGCCCGATCCACGGGTGTTGGTCCAGATGCCGGTCGATGTACTTGACCAATGCGGACCGCCGCCCCTCTTCGGTCTCCATGAGGCGCAGGGGACCGAGCGGGAGCGTCGGCTGCTCGGCACCCAGGCCGCCGCGGTCGAGTGCGACCAGCTCCAGGCTGCCGCCCCCCAGGTCGCCCATCAGGCCGGTGGCGTCGGGCATGCCCGAGACGACGCCCAGCGCCGAAAGCCGGGCTTCCTCCGTCCCGTCCAGCAAGCGGACCTCGCGGCCGACCAGCCGCCCGATCTCGGCCACGAATGCCGCCCCGTCGGCGGCATCCCGGGCTGCGGCGGTCGCCAGCACGTCCAGGCGCCGCAGCGCCATCCCCTCCGCGATCCGCGCGAACCGGGCGATGTTCTCCAACGCCAGACGTACGCCATCGGGATTGAGCCGGCCGGTGCGCTCCAGGCCCCGGCCCAGCCCGCACAGGACCTTTTCGTTGAAGACCGGAAGCGGCGAGCGTCCCTGCCGCTCGTAGACCACGAGCCGAATCGAGTTCGAACCGAGGTCGATCACGCCGATCCGCTCCGAGCGGACGTGGTCCTGTGCCGTCGTGTTCACGGGCAAGCCCTTAGATCGTAACCGGTTTCTTCTTCAACACCAGGCGCGGCGGATGCGTCGCCTGCCCCGTCGCGCCCCGGCCGGACAGGCTGGGGTTCGTCATAAAGAACGTGTGCGAGGAGAAGGGTTCCCGGCCAGGCGTCATGCGGATGTATTCCCCATCGGGCTGCAACACCCAGCTCTGCATGTCGTCCTTGAGGTTTGCCACCATGATCTGATCCAACACCTGCCGGTGCACGGTCTCGTTCTCGATGGGAACCAGGGTTTCGATGCGCCAACTGAGGTTCCGGGGCATCCAGTCGGCCGAGGAGATGAACACCTTGGCCTTGCGGCTGGGAAGCCCGTGCCCGTTGCCGAAGCAGATGATGCGGCTGTGTTCCAGGAACCGGCCGACGATGCTCTTGACGCGGATGTTCTCGGACAGGCCGGGCATGCCGGGCCGCAGGCAGCAGATGCCGCGGATGATCAGGTCGATCTGCACCCCGTGGCTGGACGCCTCGTACAGCTTGTCGATGATCTCGGGATCCACGAGCTGGTTCATCTTTGCCCAGATCTGGGCCGGGCGCCCGGCGCGGGCGTGCTCGATCTCGCCCTCGATCAGCTCCATCAGGCTCTGGCGCAGCGTCAGCGGGGCGATGGTCAGCTTCTCCAGCTTTCGCGGCGTGGCGTAGCCGGTCATGTAGTTGAACATCAGCGCCGCATCGTGGACGACGGCCGGGTCGCAGGTGAAGAACGACAGGTCGGTGTAGACCTTGGCGGTGATCGGATGGTAGTTGCCGGTCCCGAAATGGACGTAGCCGCGGAGCCCCTGGCTCTCGCGCCGCATGACCAGCGAAACCTTGGCGTGGATCTTCAGGTCCACGAACCCGTACACGACCTGGGCGCCGGCGCGCTCCAGGTCGCGGGCCCAGCGGATGTTCGCCTCCTCGTCGAAGCGCGCCTTCAGCTCCACCATGGCGGTGACGGACTTGCCCGCCTCGGCCGCCTCGATCAGGGCGGCGACGATGGGCGAGTCCTGGGACGTGCGGTACAGCGTCTGCTTGATCGCGACCACGTGCGGGTCGCGCGCCGCCTGCCGCAGGAACTGCACCACCACGTCGAAACTTTCGAAGGGGTGGTGGACAATGATGTCCTTCTGCCGGATGGCCGCGAAGCAATCGCCGCCGGACTCCCGGATGCGCTCGGGGAAACGGGCGTTGTAGGGCGGGAACAGCAGGTCCGGCCGCTCGTCCACGATCAGCTGCTTGGTGTCCACCAGACCGATCAGTCCGTCCAACTGGAACACGTCGTCGGACGACACGCCCAGACTGTCCTTCAGGAACTCGACCAGGTCCGCGGGCATGTCGTAGTTGACGCTCAGCCGGATCACCGATCCGCGGCGGCGGCGCTTCAAGGCGCTTTCGAAGGTCCGGACGAGGTCTTCGGCCTCCTCGTCGATTTCCATTTCGCTGTCGCGGAGCACCCGGAATGTGCCATGGCCGATCAACTGGAACGGCGGGAACAGCCGGTCGAAGAACTTCAGGACCAACTGCTCCAGAAGCACGAACCGGGCCTCGGAGCCCGGCAGCCGGATGAACCGGTCGAGCTGGGCCGGAAGCATGACCAGCGCGTCCAGCGTCTCGCCCTTGGCAGGGTCGTAGAGCTGGAGCGCCAGCGAAAGGCCCATGTTCGGGATGAACGGGAACGGATGCGCCGGGTCGACCGCAATGGGCGTCAGGATGGGGAAGATGTCGTCGTGGAAGCGCGTTTCCAGCCAATCCAGCTCGGCTTCCGTGACGTCGTCGATCTCCAGCAGGGATACGCCGTTCTCGCCGAGGTCGCGGCGGAGCTCGAGCCAGATCCGCTGCTGGTCCTGCATCAGCGTCGCTGCGACCTGGTTGACCGCGGCGAGCTGCTGCGCCGGGGTCAGGTTCTCGACCGAGCGGGACGACACGCCTGCCGCCACCTGCCCCTTCAAGCCGGCGACCCGGACCATGTAGAATTCATCCAGGTTGCTGGCCGAAATGGACACGAACCGCAGGCGTTCCAAAAGCGGATGCCTGGGATTCATCGCCTCTTCCAGGACGCGCTGGTTGAACGCAAGCCAGCTCAATTCCCGATTGATGAAGCGTTCGGGCGATCCCCGGTCGATGATGCCCTGCGGCAGGACTTCTGCGGTGGTCACGGCAGGCCTCGGGACTTGGCGGTGTTCACGACGAACCTTAACATCGCACCCGTGCGTGGAGGCTCGTCTTACAGCCCGCGGGATGCCGCGGGAAGGGGCACCGATTATGAAGGTTCTGCACCTGCTGCGCCATGCCAAGTCCGACTGGACGCAACCCGGCCCGGGCCAGCCCGCCCTGCACGACCACGACCGACCCCTGGCCCGGCGGGGACGGGATGCCGCACGGGACATGGCCACCCACGTCCGTGCCACGGGCCTGCGCCCCGGTCTGGTGCTCTGCTCGACCGCGTTGCGGGCACGCGAGACGCTGGCCCTGGTCCGCGTCGGATTGCCGCCGGGGACCAAGGCCGTCGAGGAGGACGACCTCTACCTGTGCGGCGGCGCCGCCCTTCTGGAGCGTATCCGGAACGCCCCCGACGAGGTCGGGGAACTGCTGGTGGTTGGCCACAACCCCGACCTTGAGCAATTGGCCGGTTCCCTGGCGGGCACGGGCGACCCCGCCCTGCTGCAAACGCTGCGCGACAAGTACCCGACCGGGGCGCTGGCGACCATTGCCCTGCCGATCAACCAGTGGGCAGACACGCGGCCGGGGATCGGCCGTCTCACCGCGTTCGTCCGCCCGCACGATCTGAAGGGCGACGTCGCCGGGGCCGAAGATTGACGGGGCGGCCCGGCCTCCCCCCACCGCCCCCACGCATGCGCTTCGGAACGGAGGCCGGAACATCGTGCGCGAATGCGCCGTTGCGCGATTATGCCCACGCACGAGGCCCCGCTCCCGCGGTCCCCCGCCCAGCACTTGGCGCGGTCGGACCACTACCACGCGATGCTGCGCGACTTCGCCCGCATCGCAACCGACGCCACGGATCTGGACTGGCTTCTGGACCAAGCCGTCCGCCGCGCGGCCCAGGCGACAGAGGTTGCCCACGCCAAGCTGATGCGCTACCGCCCAGCCATGGGCGACCTTCTGGTTGTGGCCGGCGTTGGCTGGAAGGAGGGGGTGGTCGGACAAACCCGTATCGCCATCGACATGGCGTCACTACCGGGATGGTGCCTGCAGACGCGGGCGCCCCTGTTCATCGGCGACATCCGCACCGACGACAGGTTCCGCCATTCGGATGTGCTGCGGGAGCATGGGATCGTTTCGGTGCTGCATGCCCCGATCCCCGTACACGGTGAAGTCTGGGGCGTGGTCGAAGTGGACAGCACGACCCCGGCGGCCTTCGACGAGCGGGACGAGCGGTTCTTCGAAACCTTCGGCATTCTGATCGGGACCGCGGTCCAGCGACGCCTTGCCGCGGAGGAGCGCACGCGGGAGGCCGAGCGGACCTCACGTCGGCTGGCCGAAGCCGAAACGCTGATGCGCGAAACGCACCACCGGGTGAAGAACTACTTCCAGATCATCTTGTCGATGGTGGCCATGAAGCAGACGGCGGTGGCCACCGAAGGCTCACGCGCCGCCTTCCGCGACGTCATGGACCGGATCATGGCCATCAGCTTGGCCCACGATCTGCTCCGGACGCGGGACAACCAGACCCTTGTCAGCTTGGCCGACTATCTGGGGGCCTTGTGCGCCAACATTGGGCGCCTGACCACCGGATCGGACATCGAGGTGGATGTCGAGGACATCGAACTTCGGATCGACCGGGCCGTGCCGCTCGGCCTGATCCTGAACGAACTGCTCACCAACAGCCTGAAATACGCCGTCAAGGAGCGGCCGGACGGTCGCATCCGGGTGGCACTCCGCCGCGACGCCGAACGCGGCGACGCCTGCCTGGAGGTGTCGGACAACGGGCCGGGAATCGTCGAGGGCGTCCCCAAACAGCGCGGCGGCGCCGGCCTTGGCATCATCCGTGGGCTGGCACGCCAGATCAGCGGCGATCTGGAGATCCGGAGCAGCCCACAGGGCACGACGGTCCTGGTACGGTTCCCGCTTGTGGCGTGACGGGTCCGTGGGCTCGCGCCTGCCGAGGCGCCGGCCCCGTCAAAGCGTGCCGGGGAAGGCGCCGCCGTCCATCAACAGGTTCTGCCCCGTGATGAAGCCGGCATGGGTGCTGCACAGGAAGGCGCAGGCGGCACCGAATTCCGCCGGGTCTCCGAAACGGCGGGACGGATTTGCCGCGGCACGCACCGCCATTTCCTCGTCCACCGTGCGCCCGGCCAGCACCGCGGACGCGCCCACGGTGGTCCGCAGCCGGTCGGTCAGGAAGGGGCCGGGCAACAGGTTGTTGATGGTCACCCCGTGCTGCGCCACTTGGCGCGCCAGTCCGGCGACGAACCCGGTCAGGCCGGCACGGGCGCCATTCGACAGACCCAGGCTCGGGATGGGATTTTTTACGGCCGCCGAGGTGATGTTGACGATCCGCCCCCAACCGCGGGCCGCCATGCCGTCGACCGTCGCCTTGATCATCAGGATCGGCGCCAGCATGTTGGCATCGACCGCCTGGATCCACTGGTCCCGGTCCCAGTCCCGGAAATCGCCGGGCGGCGGGCCGCCCGCGTTGTTCACGAGGATGTCGGGATCCGGGCAGGATGCGAGGACGGCCGCACGCCCGGCGTCGGTTGTGATGTCACCGGCAACGGCGGTCACCTTGGCACCCGTGCGGGCCCGGATGTCCGCCGCCGCGGCCTCCAGCGCCTCGACGCCGCGGGCGGTGATCACCACGTCGGCCCCTTCGGCCGCCAGGGCCATGGCGCAGGCCCTGCCCAGGCCCTTGGACGCGGCGCACACGATCGCGGTCCGCCCTTTGATGCCCATATCCATGACCGCCGGCCCTCCCGGTTCCGCCTATTCCAGTTCCTCCAGCATGCCGGCGAGCACGCTGCGCGCAAGCGGCACCGTCGCAGGTCGCCGCGCCGCCAGCGAGGCACGATCCAACGCCGCCACAAGCCGCCGGGCGAAATCGAAGGAGCGCTCCACGCGCGGCAGAAGGAACCCCAGGGTTTCCTCGGGCAGGCCGAGATGGCGGTCCGCCGCCAGCTTGACCATCAGCGCGGCGAGGAGCGCGTCGTCCGGCGGCTCCACGGCGACCGAGGGGGCCGCATTCAGGCGGGAGGCCAGATCCGGCAGGGACACGCCCCATCGCGCCGGCGGTGCATCGGCGGCAAGGAGGATCTTCGCCCCCCGCTCCCGCGCCAGATTGTAGAGATGGAAGAAGGCCCGTTCCCGCGCGGGGTCCCCGGCGGCTTCCCGGGCGTCGTCCACCGCCACCGCCGGTGCGTCGAGAAGGGTCGGCACCCCCTCCACCGTCAGATCCCGCCCACGGACGAGCGCCGCCGCACTGCGCGTACGCCAGACCTGGAGGAGGTGTGACTTGCCGCATCCGGGCGGCCCGTGGACAACGAGCGCCGGCGCGGGCCAATCCGGCCAGCGGTCGATCCAGGCAACGGCCGACCGGTTGGACGGCGCCACGAGGAAATCCTCCGCGCCCATGGCCGGTCGCCAAAACAGGTCGAGTGGAATTTGCGGGTGCGCGGTCATGCCTTCACGGGCTGGATCATTCACGGGGACGGCAATCAAGAAGACGGGGGCGCATCACCGCGATAGTAGGGGCTGGCGAGGTACTGACGAAGGGCAAAGCGCAGGAGCACGCCGACCGTCGCGGCGACCGGCACCGCCACCAGGACCCCGAGGAACCCGTAAAGATACCCGCCGGCCAGCAGTGCGAACATGACCCAAACCGGGTGCAGTCCGACGGAACCGCCGACAAGTCGCGGGGTCAGGAAATTCCCCTCGGCGAATTGCCCGACCAGGAAAATGCCGGCCACCACCCCGACCATCCACCAGCTTTCGTACTGCGCCATGGCCAGGGACACGCTGGCGAAGAAGCCGATGGCCGAACCGACATAGGGAATGAAGGTCAGGATGCCGGCAACGACGCCGATGGTCAGTCCGAAATCCAGCCCGACCAACGACAAGGCCACCGCATAGAACGCCCCCAGAATCAGGCAGACGGTGGACTGGCCGCGCACGAACCCGGCGAGCGTCCGGTTCACCTCGGTCACCTCGGCACGGATCGTCGCCGCGTGCCGGCGGGGCAGCCAACCATCGACCGTCGCAACCATGACGTCCCAATCCCGGAGGATGTAGAAGGCGACGATCGGTGTGATCAGCAGGACCGACAGCACGTCGAACAGGGCCAGCCCGCGCGACAGCAAGCCGGTGATGAGGGAGCCGAGCAGGCTCACCGCGTCACCGGCATACTGGGCCGCGGCGGTCCGGATCCGCTCCACATCCTGCGGGCCGAGATCGCTGGCCAGCACCTCGAGTCGGGGTATGAGGTCGGAGCGCACCCAGTCCACAAGCCGGGGCAGAACCTCCAGCAGCCGATAGAGCTGCACCTGGAACAGCGGCACGAGCAGCAGAACGGTGCCGAAGATGGCGACCGCGAAACCCGCCAGCACAAGCACCGCGCCGACGCCCCGGGGAATGCGCCCGCGCTGCAAAAGATCGACTCCGGGATCGAGCAGATAGGCGATGGCCACGCCGAGGACGAACGGCAGCAGCATGCCGCTCAGCAACCACAGCAGCACAAGCGCCGCCGTCAGCGCGACCAGCCAGAACCGGATCGGCCTCGTCGCCATCGGGGGACTATCCGCCATTCCGGTCCAGGGATTCGCTGCTGCGGGACAGCAGCGACCATCCCTGGACCAGATAGCTCGCCCCCGATGCCGTGGTGGTGGCCGCCGTCAGCCAGACGAGGACCGGCAGCACCGGCATGGCCGTTTCGATGTCCAATCCCAAAACCCCCAGCACCGTGGCCGCCAGCACGATCTGCATCAACGTGTTCACCTTGCTGACGAACAGCGGTTGCATGGCCAGCGGCACCTTGAGCGTATACAGCAGGAGCACGCCGCCCACGATCATGATGTCGCGCGACACGACCAGGATCACCAGCCAGTTCGGCAGGAACCCGGCCTTCGCCAGCGCCAGGAAGATGGAGACCAGCAGCGTCTTGTCGGCAAGCGGGTCCAGATACCCGCCGAGGTACGAGCGGGCCCGCCACGTGCGGGCGATGAAACCGTCCACCGCATCCGACACCCCGGCCGCGGCGAACAGCCAGAACGCCCAGAAGAGCTCGCCCTCCAGGATGAGAAGGACCACCACCGGAACCGCCAGCAGGCGGCCGATGGTGATCAGGTTCGGCAGATGCTGGATCACGACCCGGCTGCTTCGCGGTCGAACCGATATGTCCGAGGCCCGGCGATCAAAGGCGGGAACCGCCGACCGTCAGGCGCCAGGGAACCGGGTCGCCGGGCACCTGGGTCAAGGCAAGCTGCCGCTGCGCAAGCACGGCGCGCAGGCGGTCCGGGCTGCCCCGGTAGGTCAGGTCCAGGACGGCCTGGTTGCGGTTCAACGACACCAACGTCGCTCCCGTCACCGACGGGACCTGGGCCAGACGGCGGCGGACCTCGATCCACTCGTTCACATTGGCGAAGGGCACGACCACCGTCATGCGCCCCTCGACCCCCGGCTCGATCATGTTGTCCTGGCGCCAACGCCCCTCCAGCGCCGCGTGGACGGCCTCGGCCGCACGGGTCCAGGGGTCCGGGCCGGGGGCGACATCGACGGTGAAGGTGTCGGCCGGAGTGGCGCTGCCAACCTCCGCACGCAGGACCTCCACCTGGAACCGCCCCGTGGGCTCGGTCGCACCGGCCGGAAGCCGGACCATCGGCACCAGGACGGATCCGGCATTGTACCGTTGGCCGATGGCGGTCACGCCGGCGGGGTCGCCGCGCATGGCCTGCTCGGCGGATACGTCGGTGGCATCGGCCAGTTCGCCGAGGGGCACCAGGACCGGAACGATCCCATCCTGGGCCGGCAGGGCGTTCCAGGCGCCCCGCCACGGGGTCTCGACCTCCCACAGCACGGGGGCGCCGCCCTGGACGAGCACGGGCAGCACCAGCACCGGACGGCTCTCGGCGTCGGCATAGGCAACACCGGCCTGCGTCAGTGCGGTCCGCACGGCCTGGGGCGAGAAGCGCACCGTGATCAAGCCGACGTAGCGCACAGGCGATGTCCGCTCCTCCTGCACCTCGTACCCCTGGACCAGGGCCGCCGCATCCAGCCGGGATGCCGCCGTGGGCGAGCCGGTCAAACGGACGAGAAGTCGCCGCAGCGCCTCGCGCTGGGCTTCGGCCAGCGCCTGATCGCGGGCGGCCGTGGCGCTCGCCGCCGTCGCATCCACACGGACATTGCGCACCGTGTAGGCGTCCGCGGCGGCCGTCTGCACAAAGCCGACGATCAGCGCCAGGACCAGCATCAACCAAAGGATGAGGGGTGCCGGGGCGCGGAGGCTGTGGACCATTGCAATGCCTTCTGGTTCCGATATGGTCGCGGACGCGCGGACGGGCCGCCGTAAAGGTGAGTGCGTACGCCGAACACGCGCGGAAGAAACATGAGCCCGACCAATCGCTACACCTACAAGGATGCTGGTGTCGACATCGATGCTGGGGCTGCCCTTGTTGAAGCCATCAAACCAGCCGCCCGCAGTACCGCGCGCATCGGAGCGGATGCCGCGCTCGGGGGATTCGGCGCGCTCTTCGACCTGAAGGCGGCCGGGTTCCGCGACCCGATCCTTGTGTCCACCACCGATGGGGTGGGAACCAAGCTGAAGGTCGCGATCGAGGCCGGCAAGCACGACACCGTGGGCATCGACCTGGTGGCGATGTGCGTCAACGACCTGGTGGTCCAAGGCGCGGAGCCCCTGTTCTTCCTGGACTATTTCGCCACCGGGAAACTGGATGTGGATTCGGCCCGCCAGGTCGTGGAAGGCATTGCCGCCGGTTGCCGCCAGGCGGGCTGCGCATTGATCGGCGGCGAAACGGCTGAAATGCCGGGCATGTACGCCGCCGGCGACTACGACTTGGCCGGTTTCGCCGTCGGCGCGGTCGAGCGGGGCGGCGTCCTGCCCCGCGGCGACGTCGCCGCGGGGGACGTGCTGCTGGGGCTCGCCTCGTCGGGCGTCCATTCGAACGGTTATTCCCTGGTGCGGCGTATCGTCGAAGGCGCGGGGCTGGGCTACGACGCGCCCTGCCCGTTCCAACCCGGCGTCCCCCTTGGCGAAGCCTTGCTGGCGCCGACGCGCATCTATGTGAAGCCCGCGCTGGCCGCCGTGAAGGCGGGCGTGGTGAAGGCGTTCGCCCACATCACGGGCGGTGGCCTGCTTGAGAATGTGCCACGCGTATTGCCGGACGGGCTGGGTGCGGATTTCGACGCCCGTGCCTGGCCCCTGCCCCCGGTGTTCGGCTGGCTGATGCGCCAGGGCGGCCTGGATGCGCAGGAAATGGCGCGCACATTCAATTGTGGGCTCGGCCTCGTGGCGGTGTGCGCCCCGGATGCCGCGGCGGAGGCGGAGCGGATCCTGCGCGACGCTGGCGAAACCGTATTCCGCGTCGGCACCGTGGTGCCGCGAGCCGCAGCCGTGGGCGGGGCAACCCCCGACCGCGTCGTCGTCGAAGGGGCGGAGGCCGCGTGGCGCGCCTGAAACTCGGCGTCCTGATTTCGGGCCGCGGAAGCAACCTGCAGGCGCTGCTGGACGCAGCGGCCGGCCCATCGTTCCCGGCCGAAGTCGTGCTGGTCCTCTCCAATAAGGCGGAGGCGGCCGGGCTCGACCGCGCACGCTCGGCCGGGGTCACTGCGGATGCCATCTCCCACAAGGACTTCGCCGACCGGGAGGGCTTCGAGCGCGCCCTTTCCGAACGGCTGGAGCGGGCGGGCGTCGAGCTGGTCTGCCTGGCGGGCTTCATGCGCGTGCTCACGCCGTGGTTCGTCGACCGCTGGCGGGACCGGTTGATCAACATCCACCCATCCCTGTTGCCGTCGTTCCCGGGCCTGGATACCCACGCCCGGGCCTTGGCCGCAGGTGTCAGGATCCATGGCTGCACCGTGCATTATGTGCGGGCGGGGGTGGACGACGGGCCGATCCTCGTCCAGGCGGCCGTGCCGGTTTTGCCGGACGACGACGAGACCCGCTTGGCCGCGCGCGTGCTGACGGCGGAGCACCATTGTTATCCCCTGGCAGTCCGCCTGATCGCCGAGAACCGCGTTCGGCTCGAGGGGGACCATGCGCGGGTCGAAGCGGATCCGGCCGGAGAAACGGTTCTGCTCAACCCCGCCCATTGAGCTGAGCTTGCAAAGCATTCTCCACTCACTTAAACCCTTTCAACCTTTTGCTGTAGGCAGAGGATCGATATGGCAACCCCGAACAAGACCAACGGCAAGGCGTTCGACCCGACTTGGCACGCGCAGACGTGGACCGGCTTTACCAAGTTCCTGACCTATTCGGTTGTGGGCGTGGTGGTTACGCTGGTGGTCCTCGCTCTGCTCCTGCTCTGATCGGCCGTACAGCCCCGCGCCGCCGGCACCTGACAGAATGGACGACCACGCGCTGATGAAAGCCCGGTCTGCAGTGGCAGCCCCCACGCCGGGGGACCTGCCGGGCCTTCTCGCCGCGTTGCCGGATCCCGTCATTCGGTTTGACCTTACCGGCCGTTGTCTTTGGGCCCATCTGCCGCCCCCTTTTCCCGCCCCGGCACAGGATCCGGTCGGGCTGCCGCTGAGGGAAATCCTGGGGGGCGGCGCGGCCGATCTGGTGGACGGGGCTAAGTCCGTTTGCGCCGGCATCATGGCGCCGGTGCCCAACATCCAGGTCGGGGACGACCAGAACGCGCGCTTCTACGAAGTTCGGCTGACGGCCACATCCGCTGCGGCGGGTGACGTTTTCGCCGTTCTTCGTGACGTGACGTCCCAAACCCTGAGCGAATTGCGGCTGACCTCCACCGTCGAGGCCATTTCGGAACCCTTCGCAATCTGGGATGCGGACGACCGTCTGCTGATCTGCAACAGCGCCTACCGGCGTTTCCTTCCCCACACATACGACTTGGTCCAGCCTGGGATCCTCTTCTCCGACCTCCTGGTCAAGGCGATCGAGAGGGGCGCGTTCAAGCTGGACGGAACGTCGGTCGACGCCTTCATCGCGGACCAGACGGCCCGTCGGAGCGCGTCACTCCCGCGCGAGGTCGCCTTGGCCGATGGGCGCTGGATCCTGACGCGGACCGTTCAATTGCCGCACGGCGGGCGCGCCAACCTGTCCGCCGACGTCACCACCCTGAAGGAACGCGAATTCGCCCTGTCGGCAGCCCGCAAACAGCAGGAGGAGCTGGCAAGCGCGCTGTCGGATGCGGCATCGAGCCTGGAACTGGCCCGTCGCGAGGCGGTCGCCGCCCGCTTGGACGCCGAAGCAGCAAGCCGGGCCAAATCAGACCTCCTCGCGCGCGTCAGTCACGAACTCCGCACACCCCTGAATGCGGTGATCGGATTCGCGGAGATCCTGTCGGGCGAAGTGTTCGGTCCGCTGGGCGATCCACGCTACGTCGAATACAGTCACGACATCCAAGCCAGCGGCAGGCACCTGCTGTCGTTGATCAACGACATCATTGACCTGTCGCGTTTGGAGTCCGGCAGCTACAGGCTGGAAATTTCCGCCGTCGATTTGGCCGACCCGATCACCGCGGTGGTCCGGTTGATCCAGCAGAATGCGCTGCGCAAAGGGGTCGACGTCGTCGCGGAGACCGCCGGTGCGCCATGGGCGAACGTGGACGAGCGCGCAGTGCGGCAGATCCTGATCAACCTGGTCGGCAATGCGGTGAAGTTCACGCCAAGCGGCGGCCGTGTGGTTGTCTCCACGGCCACGGATTCCTCGGGTGACATCCTGTTGATGGTCCGCGACACCGGGGTCGGGATCCCCGAGAATGAGGTTGCGGGGCTGTTCACGCCATTCACGCGGGCCAGCAACAGCGATCTCTCGTCCGATGGCGGTACCGGCCTGGGGCTGGCGATCGTCCGTTCGCTGACGGACCTGCACGGCGGTGAGGTGTCCCTGACCAGCCGGCTCGGCGAAGGCACCACGGTAACGGTTCGGCTGCCGGCGTCCAGGGTCATCACCCCGAATAAGCCGCTCATGCCCTGGAATATCGTGGACGGTTAGAGCACGGCCCGACCTCATGGATCGGGTTGTGCTCCATCGGCTTGTTCGACAGAGAAAATTCCGCCCAGGCCGAACCGCCTGGGCGGAATTTTCTCACAGGCCGTCCACGCGTCCTGGAAACCTCAGCCGACGATTTCGCAGGTCGAGAAGAAGAATGCGACTTCGCGGGCGGCCGCCTCGGGGCTGTCCGACCCGTGGACCGAATTCGCTTCGATGCTTTCGGCGAAATCCTTGCGGATCGTGCCCGGCGCGGCGTTCGCGGGATTGGTGGCGCCCATGATGTCGCGGTTGCGCTGGATGGCGTTCTCGCCTTCGAGCACCTGGACCACCACCGGCCCCGACACCATGAACTCAACGAGGTCCTTGAAGAACGACCGCTCGGAGTGGGCGGCGTAGAACTGCTCGGCCTGCTGGCGGGTCAGCTGCACGCGCTTCTGGGCGACGATGCGCAGCCCCTGCTCCTCGAAGCGGGCATTGATCTTGCCCGTCAGGTTGCGGCGGGTGGCATCGGGTTTGATGATCGACAGGGTGCGTTCAACGGCCATGACGCTTGCAGCTCCTCGGCTGGCTGGCGAAAAATTTGCGCGCTTATAGCGGCAGTGCAGCAAGGGAGCAACCGGCATCAACCGGGTGCCGCCCTCCACCCGATGCCAGCCCCGACGGCCGCCCGCCCGTCGGAATGCTTCGCGCCCGGCCTCCGGACCGGTGGTTTGCGCTGGCGCGACGTGCTATTCCGTGGCCCCCATGCTTCAAATCCAGGATCTCACATACCGGGTGGGCGGCCGGCTGCTCCTCGACCGCGCCAGCGTCACCATCCCCGCCGGCCACCGGGCCGCGATCGTGGGCCGGAACGGAACCGGCAAGTCGACGCTCCTGAAGCTGATCGCCGGTGACCTCCAGGCCGATGGCGGAACCGTCAGCGTGCCCACCGGGGTGCGCATCGGTATGGTCGCGCAGGAAGCCCCGTCCGGCGATGCAACCCTGCTGGAAACGGTCCTGGCCGCGGACAAGGAGCGGTCCGCCCTGCTCGCGGAGGCGGAAGCCGCCGAGGATCCCGTGCGGATCGGCGAAATCCACGCGCGCCTGTCGGATATCGATGCCCACGGCGCCCCGGCGCGCGCCGCCCAGATTCTGGCCGGCCTCGGGTTCGACCATGCGGCCCAGCAGCGGCCGTGCAGCGACTTTTCCGGCGGCTGGCGGATGCGCGTCGCCCTGGCCGGCGTGCTGTTCGCCGCCCCCGACCTCCTGCTGCTGGACGAGCCGACGAACCACCTGGACCTGGAAGCCACGGTCTGGCTGCAGAACTTCCTGCGCGGCTACCCGCACACGCTGCTGATCGTCAGCCACGACCGCGACCTCCTGAACGCCGTCCCCACCACGACGGTCCATCTGGACCAGATGAAGCTCACCGCCTACGCGGGTGGCTTCGACCAGTTCGAACGCACCCGCCGTGCCAACCTGGAGCGGCTGGAGGCCCTGCGCACCAAGCAGGAACAGCAGCGCCGGCACATGCAGGCGTTCGTCGACCGGTTCCGCTACAAGGCATCGAAGGCCCGTCAGGCGCAGAGTCGGATCAAGGCGCTCGAACGCATGCAGCCGATCGCCGAGGTGCTGGGCGAAACGCCGGTCCGGTTCGACTTCCCCTCGCCCGGCCCCGTGGCGCCGCCGCTGATCACGCTGGATCGCGTTGCCATTGGCTATGGGGATCGTCCGGTCCTCCGGAACATCGGCCTGCGGATCGACCCCGACGACCGCATTGCACTGCTGGGGGCGAACGGCAACGGCAAGTCCACGCTGATCAAGCTGCTGGCGGGACGCTTGGCCCCGATGTCGGGGGAGATGCATCGGCCGGGCAAGCTGAAGATCGGGTATTTCGCGCAGCATCAGGCGGACGAGTTCGACCTGTCCGCCACCGCACTGGCCTTTACCGCGCGGCACATGCCCGATGCGCCCGAGGAAAAGGTGCGCGCCCACCTCGGCCGATTCGGCTTTCCCCAGGACCGGGCGGAAACCCGGATCGGCGACATGTCCGGCGGGGAAAAGGCGCGGCTGCTGTTCGCCCTGATGAGCCGCGAGGCGCCGCACATCCTGCTGCTGGACGAGCCGACCAACCACCTGGACATCCAAAGCCGCGAGGCGCTGGTCGAGGCGATCAACGGATTCGAGGGCGCCGTCATCGTCATCAGCCACGATCCCCACCTGATCCGCCTGACCGCGGACCGGCTGTGGCTGGTCGCGGACGGCACCGCCAAACCGTTCGACGGCGACCTCGAGGACTACGAGCGGCTATTGCTGGACCAGCGCCGGACGGAACGGGCCGAGGGGCGCGACGGCCAGGCCGCGGGTCCGAACCGGCGCGACCAGCGGCGCAACGCGGCCGAACTGCGTGCGCAACTGGCGCCTTTGCGCAAGGCCGCACAGGACGCCGAGAAGCTGGTCGACCGGCTCACGGCGCAGCGCAAAACCCTGTCCGACCGCTTGGCGGATCCCGCCCTCTACGCCGGACCGGCCGACGCGGTCACCCGCCTCCAGATCGAGTTGGGGGAGCTGGACAAGCGTTTGGCGGACGCCGAGGAAACGTGGCTATCGGCGCAAGAAGCGCTTGAGTCCGCGGCCGCGGAGCTGGGTGCGGCGTAATCGAACGCACGTCATATGCAAGTTCATGCCTTGGAACATTCGCGTTTTGCTGCCATTTAGGCCGCGAGCACCGCTGCAAAGGCACGAGTGATGACGCTGCACGTCCCGAACACGCAATCTCGCGCGCCGAGCAACACGCCCTCGGCGGCCGCGCTGTTCTTCAAGCGCTGGATCGCGAACCCGCTCAGCATGGGTTCGGTGACCCCTTCGTCCGCGACCCTGCGCCGGCACATCGCGCGCAACGTGATCTGCGGCGACGACGAGATCGTCGTGGAATTCGGCGGTGGCACCGGCGCCATCACCCAGGGCCTGCTTGAGAACGGCATTCCGTCCAGCAAGCTCTACACCCTCGAGATCGACGGCGAGCTGGCCAACTACCTGCGCGCCCACTTCCCGACGGTCAACATCGTCGAGGGCGATGCGCGGCAGGCGGACGCCCTGATCCCGGCGCAGTATGTCGGCAAGGTCGGGACCGTGGTGGTCGGCATTCCCATGGTGATGCTGCCGCTCGACCTCCAGCGCGAGATCGTCGACGCGATCTTCCGCATCATGCCGGCGGGCCGCCGCTTCCTGCTCTACACCTATTGCATCAACTCGCCCCTGCCGACCGAGAAGCTGGGCCTGAAGGCGGAGCGTCTGGTGTGGACGCCGCTGAACATCCCGCCGGCATCGGTCTTCGCCTACTCCAAGGCGTAACCCCGCCCCGACCTCCCGCACTCTGCCCAACCCCTGCCGTCAGGTCTTCCGCGGCAGGGCGCGCAGGATCATCTCGGTCCAGGACGGCGGAACCACGCCGATCGCCCATGCCATGGCATAGGACGGCCACGGAAAGGCGATCCGTGGCCGTCCCCGCTCCAGCCCCTTGGCAATGATGCGCGCAGCCCGGTCGGCGGTCATCAGGAACGGCATGGGAAAGCGGTTCACCGCGGTTATCCGGCTTTCCACGAAGCCGGGGCAAACCACGCTCACCTCGACGCCGTCCCCCCAAAGTTCGCCGCGCAACGCTTCGCCATAGATCCGCACGGCCGCCTTCGAAGCACAATAGGCGGGGGCACCGGGAAATCCCCGGAACCCGGCGAGCGACGACACGATCGCAAGTTGGCCGCGCCGCCGCGCCCGCATGGCCGGGATCAGCGGATGCAGGGTGTTCAGCACACCATCGACATTCACCTGGAGAATGCGCCGGGCCTGCGCCTCGCTTTCCGTGCCCTGTCCCGATCCGGCGGAGATGCCGGCATTGGCGACGCACAGGTCCACGGGTGCTGCCGCGTCGATGTCGGCCAGCCATGCCGCCATCGCGCCCCGGTCGGCGACATCGACCTGCGCGGTACGCACACGGGCACCGAGGGCGGCGCATCGGGCCGCCACACCGGCCAGCCGATCCGGGTCGCGCCCGGTCAGGGCCAGATCCACCCCCGGCCGGGCGTAGAACCGGGCCAACGCCTCGCCGATGCCGCTGGATCCGCCGGTGATGACAATGGAAGTCGGGTTGCGCATGGCGGTCCGGCGGTCGCTTATCGGCACGAATCTTGTTGGCGATGCGGGGGCGGGCTATAAGCCCCCACCCGGTGGGAGTTATCGAGGCAGCCTTGTCCAACCGCAGCATCGTGTCCAGCATGACGGGATTCGCCCGCGCCGAGGGCGCGGTGGATGCCCATGCCTGGGCCGTCGAAATCAAGAGCGTCAACGGGCGCGGCCTTGACGTGCGCTGCCGGCTGCCGGGCGGCCTCGACGCCCTGGAGCCCGTGGCCCGATCCCTTGCCACCCAGAAGCTGAAGCGCGGGAACGTCTCGATCACGGTGACACTCAACCGGACCACCGAGGGCGGCCAGATCCGCGTCAACCGGGCGCTCCTGGCCGAGTTGATCGCGGTCGCCCGGGAAATCGAAGGCATGGGCGCCGCGCCGCCCCGTGTCGATGCACTGCTGACGGTGCGCGGCGTCATCGAAAGCGGCAACGACGAATCCGACACGCCGGAGCTGCGCGCCCGGCTGGAAGCGGCCGTCTCGAACGGCCTCGCGCAGGCCATGGACCAGCTTATCCAGGGACGAACCGCGGAGGGCCGGCACTTGGCGGCCCTGCTGCACGGTCATATCGACGAGATCGAACGCCTGACGGCCGCGGCGGCGGCATCGGCAGCCGCGCAACCGGACGCGCTGCGGGCCCGCCTGAAGGCGCAACTGGACGAGATCCTGGGCGCGGCCGCATCGGTCCCCGAAGAACGGCTGGCCCAGGAATTGGCACTGGCGGTCGGACGGAGCGACGTTCGGGAGGAACTCGACCGTCTCCGCGCCCATGTGGATGGCGCACGGACGCTGCTGGCCGAGGGCGGCGCCATCGGGCGGCGGTTCGATTTCCTGTGCCAGGAATTCAATCGCGAAGCCAATACGCTCTGCTCGAAGTCGGCCGATGTGGCGCTCACCCGCATCGGGCTCGATCTCAAGGCCGCCATCGAGCAGTTGCGCGAACAGGTTCAGAACGTGGAATGACCCCCGCGACCCTTCAACCCGAAGTCATCCACGCCGGCGTCGGCGCCAGCGGCCCCATCGCACGGCGCGGCCTGATGCTCGTGCTGTCCTCGCCGTCGGGCGCGGGCAAGACGTCGATCTCGCGCCGTCTGCTCGAACGCCATCCCGACCTGACCATGTCGGTGTCGGTCACCACGCGCCAGAAGCGGCCGGGCGAGGTGGACGGCGTCCACTACCACTTCATCCAACAGGACGTGTTCGACGGCATGGTCGCCGCGGGCGAGCTGATGGAATACGCCCAAGTGTTCGGGCGCAGCTACGGGACCCCTCGGGCGCCGGTTGAAGCCGCCCTGGGCGCCGGCAAGGATGTGCTGTTCGACATCGACTGGCAGGGCACCCAGCAGCTCGCCGCACGGGCGGGCGAGGATCTGGTGTCGGTGTTCATCCTGCCCCCCTCGGCGGAGGAGCTTGAACGCCGCCTGCGCGGACGGGCACAGGACAGCAACGAGGAGATCACGCGGCGCATGTCCAAGGCGTCGAACGAGATCAGCCACTGGCCCGAATACGAATACGTGATCCTGAACCGCGACCTGGATGAGAGCGTCGCCCAGGTGGAAGCCATCCTGACCGCCGAACGGCTGCGCCGCCGTCGGCAGGTCGGGTTGATGGACTTCGTCCGGAACCTCCGCGCGGGGCTCTGATCCCACCCGCCGTTCCCGCCGGCTGCGGGGACGGCGCGTTCAACAATCGGATTGGGGGTCGGACGGTGGGCCGGACGGTGGGCCGGGCACGGGACCCGACGGAACCTGCCGTGCCGCCTTCGGCCTACGGGCGGCGTGGGCACGGGCGATGGCGGCGAAGCCGGACACGTCGACCTCCTCCGCACGCATGGTGGGCTGAAGGCCGGCCTCCGCGATCAGCGCCTCGGCATCGCCGAGCGGCTTCAGGCTTTGGCGCAGCATCTTGCGGCGCTGCCCGAACGCCGCCGCCGTGACGGCTTCGAACGCCTCCCACGGGGCCGGCTCGGGTGCCGCGCGCGGCGTCAGGTGGACCACGGCCGAATTCACCTTCGGCGGCGGCGTGAACGCCCGCGCGGGCAGGTTGAAAAGCACCCGGGCATCGGCCCGCCACTGGGCGATCACCGACAGGCGCCCATACGCCTTGCTGCCGGGCTTGGCGACGATGCGATCCGCCACCTCCTGCTGGAACATGAGCGTCAGCGAGCGGTAGGCGTCGAGCCGGCGGAGCCACCCCAGCAGAAGCAGGGTCCCGACATTGTAGGGCAGGTTCGCCACCACCGCGCGCGGCGCCGGCAGGCTTTCGGCCCCATCGAACCCCAAGGCGTCCGCCTCGACCAGCCGCAGCCGTCCGGAATAAGCGGCCGCCACGTCCTGAAGGGCCTCGATGCAACGGCTGTCGCGCTCGACCGCGACCACCTCGCGGGCGTCGCTTTCCAACAGGGCGCGGGTCAGCCCGCCCGGTCCCGGCCCGACCTCCAGCACCGAGACACCGTTCAGATCGCCCGCCGCGCGGACAATCCGGCGGGTGAGGTTCAGGTCCAGAAGGAAGTGCTGGCCGAGCGACTTGCGCGCGTCGAGGCCGTGGCGGGCGATGACCTCGCGCAGCGGCGGAAGCGCGCCCTCCCCGGCCGCGGCGTCAGATCCGGGTATCGACATAAGCCGCGCGCCGCAAATCGCGCAACAGGCGCCGGGTCAGCATTTCCAGCCGCTCCGCGCCGATCCGCATGGCGACCTTCTCGCGGTCGGGCGTGGCGCTGGTGTTGTCCACCCGGTCGCAGAGCGCCACGATCTGGAAGCCGTCCGGCGTCCGCAGCACGGGCGAAGTCTGGCCCGGCTCCAGCCCCTGGATCAGACGCACCAACTCGGGCGAAAGCTGCCCGACGCGGGACCGGTTCTCCGGCGAAATCGTCGCCCCGGCCCCCTTGACGGCCGCATCGGCCGCGGCACAGTTCCCGACCTTGGCGCGCAGGTTTTCCAGCTTGTCCGAGAACGAGAGGATTTCGAAGGCATCAAGGGCTTCGGGCGGCTTCAGCGTGACAATGCGCAACGACACTTCGATGTCGTTCGGATCGCTGGCGGAAACCTTCCGCCGGTCGCGCAGATAAAGGATGTGCCAACCCGTGGCGGACCGGACCGGCGGCGAGATCATGCCGGGCTGGAGCCGCGGCAGCACCTCGTCCAGCTCCTCCGGCAATTGCCCCTGCTGAACCCAGCCGAGTTCCCCGCCGTTGGCCGCGCCGGCCGATTGCGAGAACTGGCGTGCCACCTGGACGAAGGGCGCCCCGCCGCGCATCTGGTCCACCAGCCGGTCCGCGACCTGCCGCACGTCGTCGTCCTGCTCCGGCCGGTCGACCGACAGGAAGATTTCGTTCACCAGGTACTCGGGCTTGCCGATGCTTTCGGTCAGCTGCTGGACGGCCGCATCGATGTCCTCGTCGCTCACCTGGACGTTCGGGCGCAGCCGCCGCTGCACCAGCTTCGACCACAGCAGTGCGGACCGGACCTGGGCCTCCACCGCCGACATGGGGACCCGGTTCTGCCCCATCACCGCCTTGAACTGATCGACGTTCATACGGTTCTGGGCGGCGATCTGTTCGACCCCGCGCTTGACCTCGTCGGCGCTCACACTGACGTTCGCGCGCCGCGCCTCCTGCCGCTGCAACGTCTCGTCGATCAGGGTGCGCAGCACCTGCGGCCGGATGCGCTCGCGCGACTCCGGCGTATCCGGCAGGTTGGCGCCCAGGATCACCAGCCGCTCGCGTGCCGCCAGATCGGACAATGTGATGGGCTCGTCGTTCACCACCGCGGCGATCCGCTCGAGCGTCTGCCCACGGGGGGCGTCGGACGGCTGTTCCGCCTGGGGTTGGGGCCCGGGCTGTGCCGGCTGCGGCCGTTGCGGCGTCGAACGCGGCTGCTGGCCCAGGGCGGCCGACGGCAATGCGGATGTCGCCAAGACCGTGGCCAGAATGGCAACCGTGGCGGCTAGGAAGGTTTTACGCAACATGGCGGAGACGCGATCCGGACGAACGAAGGCGGGGGAGTTTGGGAACGGGCGCGTTCCAGCGCAACCATCTCAACAATTTCAACCATCCTCCAAGTGAAGGATGGCCGCCGTGCCGATGAGCAGGCCGGCCACGGCGGGGGCCCAGGCCGCCACCGCCACCGGCAGTGTTTCGGATCCGCCCAGAGCCAGGACGACGTCGCGGAGCAGGAACAGCAGGAAGCCGGTCGCCACCCCGGACACGATCATGAACATGGGGCTGCCGCGCCTGGAAAGCCTAAGGGTGAAGGCCGCAGCGAACAGCACCATGGCGGCGAACACCACCGGTTGGGTCAGCATGGACTGGTAGTGCAGGCGGTGGCGCAGCGCCGACAGTCCCGCGGCCTCCAACGACCGGATGAACTGCGGCAGATCCCAGAATCCGATCGTCTCGGGCGGGGCGAAGCTGCTTTCGATGCGTTCCATGGTCAGATCGGTGGGCAGACGGTAGATGTCGTGTCTGACCGATGGTCGCCCCGCTTCGTGCACCCAGGCGTCGCGAATCCGCCACGCGCCCGGTTCGAGGACCGCCCCCTGCCCTTCGATGCGCAGGCTCACCTGGTTGAACCCCCGGAGCACGATGACGGTGACCGGCTGCAACTCGCGCTCGGGACCCGTCATGGTCTCGGCATGGATCAGGGCCTGACTGGCCTCGTCCCGCTGGGACAGCCAGATGCCGGAGCGGCCCACCTCGATAAGGCTGCCGCGGCCTTGCAGGTACCGGCTCTCCAACTGCTCGAACCGCCCGAGCATCAGGGCGCCCGTCGGATTGACGAACAGGATCTGCAGAACCCCCACCATGGCGGCGGCGGCCACCACCGGAGCCAGGAATTGCCAGGCCGAGATCCCGAACGCCCGCACCACGATCAGCTCACGCGAGCGCGTCATCTTCCAGAACAGGAACATCGCGGAGAACAGCACCGCGAACGGGAACATCTGGAAGCCGATCTCGGGCAGCTTGAGCACCGTCATCACCATGACGACGCCGACCGGCACGTCGCGGTTCGCGGCACGGCGCAGAAGTTCGACCCCGTCCAAAAGCATGACGAGGGCGAACAACCCCATAAGGGTCGCCAGGAACAGCAGCATGTACTGCCGGAACAGGTAGCGCGAGAGTGTGGCGGCGTTCATGCCCCGTGCTCTGCCGGGCGGTTCGGTCGCAGGGTCGGCCCCGGCTTGACAGCGCCAGCGGCCTGTTCTTTATCGCCCAGACGCGCACGCGACAACCCCGCCCAAGGCTGACGCGGCTGCCCGCCGCAGGATGACGGGCCCGCCGACGCCTCGAAAGGACAATCATGAAGATCAGCTTCGCCGATCCCGCGCTGCCCACCTCCGGTACGCTTGTCGCTTTCGCCACCGAGGAGCGGCAGTTGTCGTCCACCGCCCGCACACTGGACGAGCGTTCGGGCGGGCTCATCGCCCGCGCCATGGCCGGCGGCCGGTTCGCCGGCAAGGCGAACGAGCTGCTGCCGGTGACGTTGCCGGCCGGCCTGGGGCCGGACCAGGTCCTGCTGGTCGGTCTGGGCAAGGCGGAGAAGGCGGACGAAGCGGCGGCCCACGCGGCCGGCGGCACGGTGGTCGGGGCGCTGAACCGCGCCGGCCGGACGGAAGCGGCCGTGGCCTTGGACGCGGTTCCGGGCGCCAAGCTGTCGGCGGCGCAGATGGCGGCCGAGTTCGCCTTCGGCGCGCGGCTCGCCTCCTACCGTTTCGACAAGTACCGGACGAAGGAAAAGGCGGAGCAGAAGCCGAGCCTGCAGGCGCTCGCGATCGGCGTGCCCGAATCCGGGGCCGCGGGGAAGGCCTACCAGGATCTGGAAAAGGTCGCGGACGGCGTCTTCCTGACCCGCGATCTGGTGAACGAACCCGGAAACGTCATCTACCCCGAGACCCTGGCCGAGCGTTGCCTTGAGCTGACCAAGCTGGGTGTCGAGGTCGGGATCCTCGACGAGACGCAGATGGCCACGCTCGGGATGGGCGCACTGCTGGGCGTCGCCCAGGGCAGCGACCGGCCGCCGCGGCTGATCGTCATGCGCTGGAACGGCGGGGCCAAGGGCGACAGGCCGGTGGCCTTCGTCGGCAAGGGCGTCACCTTCGACACCGGCGGCATCTCGCTGAAGCCCGGTCCCGGCATGTGGGACATGAAATTCGACATGGCCGGTGCCGCCGCCGTGATCGGCGCCATGGCCGCCCTCGCCGGACGCAAGGCCAAGGCCAACGTCGTCGCCGTGGTCGGCGCGGTCGAGAACATGCCGGGCAGCAATGCCCAGCGCCCGGGCGACATCGTGACCTCCATGTCCGGGCAGACCATCGAGGTCCTGAACACGGACGCCGAGGGCCGCCTCGTGCTGGCCGATGCCGTCTGGTACACGCAGGAAACCTTCAAGCCGCGCCTGATGGTCGACCTCGCCACCCTGACCGGCGCCATCCTGGTTGCGCTCGGCAACGAGCATGCCGGCCTGTTCGCCAACGACGACGCACTGGCCGACCAGCTGCTCGCGGCCGGCCGCAAGACCGGCGAAAAGCTGTGGCGGATGCCGCTGTCCGACGCCTACGACAAGATGATCGACGCCGATCAGGCGGACATCAAGAACATCGCCGGCGGGACGCGCGACGCCGGTTCGATCGTCGGGGCGCAGTTCATCCAGCGCTTCACCAACGGCGTTCCGTGGGCGCACCTGGACGTGGCCGGCACCGTGTGGAGCAACAAGGACACGCCGACCGGTCCGAAGGGCGCGACCGGCTACGGCGTCCGGCTGCTCGACCGCTTCATCGCGGACAATTTCGAGGGCTGACCGGCTGGCCGACGTCCGCTTCTACCATCTCCAGCGCCAGCCGCTGGAGGATGCCCTGCCCCGCCTGCTGGAGACCGTCCTCCAGCGGGGGCACCGGGTGGTGGTCCGCCTGGGTTCGGCCGAGCGGGTCGCACAGATGAACCTGCATCTGTGGACCTTCCGGCCGGACAGTTTCCTGCCGCACGGGTCGTCGGCGGACGGGAACGCGGACCAGCAGCCGGTCTATCTGACGGACGCGGACGAGAATCCGAATGGTGCGGACGTGCTGGTCCTGGCCGACCGGGCCTGGACCACGGACCTTTCCGGTTTCGCCATCGTCTGCAACATGTTCGACGGCAACGATGCCGAGGCGCTGGCCGAAGCGCGCCGTCGCTGGAAGTCGGCGAAGGACGCCGGCCACACCATGACCTACTGGCAACAGGCCGAACGCGGCGGCTGGGACAAGAAGGCCTGAGCCCCCTCCCGCCGGAGCGGGAGGGGGCCTGCCCAACGTGGGTGGAGCCGGGGCTTATACCGCCGAGTGCATATCCCCCTGCACGCGGCTTGGTCCTCAGGCGCTGGCGCTCCGCTTGGCTTGCGCCCCCCCTGTTGGAACCTTGGGGCGGCGCGGGGCGGTCGCGCCCGTTGCCCAGCGAAAGTCAAAACTTTCGCTGGGCGGTATCACGGCCCCTCGTACTTCTCCACCACCTGGTCGATCGCGCCGAAGATGTCGTTCCCGTGCTCGTCGATCATTTCGATCCGCACGCGATCGCCGAACGTCATGAACGGCGTGGACGGCTTGCCCTGCTCAAGGGTCTCCAGCATCCGTTTCTCGGCCAGGCACGAAGAACCCACCGACCGGTCCCGGTTCGCGACGGTGCCCGACCCGATGATCGTGCCGGCCGCAAGCGCGCGGGTCTTCGCCGCGTGGGCGATGAGCTGGCCGAAGTCGAACACCATGTCGACGCCGGCATTGGGCTGGCCGAAGAGGTCGCCGTTCAAAGAGGTGCGCAACGGCAGGTTCAGTTTCCGCCCGTCCCAGCGGTCGCCGATGGAGTCCGGGGACACCGCGACCGGGGAGAACGAGGAGGCGGGCTTCGACTGGAAGAACCCGAACCCCTTGGCCAGCTCGCCCGGGATCAGGTTCCGCAGGCTGACGTCGTTGCACAGCATGACCAGTTTGATGTGCTTGGCGGCCTCGTCCGCGGACACGCCCATCGGCACATCGTCGGTCACCACCGCCACCTCGGCCTCGAAGTCGATCCCCCAGGCCTCGTCGGCGACGCGGATCGGATCCCGCGGGCCGAGGAAGCCGTCGGAGCCGCCCTGGTACATCAGGGGATCGGTCCAGAAGGACTCCGGCAGTTCCGCGCCGCGGGCCTTCCGGACCAGTTCCACATGGACCACGTACGCCGACCCGTCGGCCCACTGGTAGGCCCGGGGAAGCGGCGCGCGGCACTTGGCCGGATCGAAGGGATGGCCGGTGACCACCTTCTGGTCCAGGCGGTGGAAGACATCGCGCAGGCGTTGTTCGACATTGGCCCAGTCGTCCAGGGCCGCCTGCAGGGTCGGCGCGATCTCGGGCACCGCCGTGTAGCGCAGCAGGTCCCAGCTCACCACCACCAGCGTGCCGTCACGGCCGCCCAGCTTGAGGGTCGCGAGCTTCATTCCCCAGCCTCCTTGCGGGCGGGCCCCTTCCAACTGTCGACGTAGCCATTGAATTCGACGCCTTCGGGCAGCGAACCGATCTCCAGCGCGTCGCGGCTGTCGATCATCACGGCGTATTCGTCGGTGCCGGGCTTGGTCTGCTCGAACATGCGGGCCAACGCCTTGGGATGCGGACCGTGGGTGTGGCCGCACGGGTGCAGGGTGACCATGCCGGGATGGATGTTGTCCCGGCTGAAGAAGTCGCCGGCGTGATAGAAGATGACCTCGTCGTAATCGTCGTTGTTGTGGAAGAACGGGATCTTGATGGCGCCCGGATCCGTCTCGAAGGGGCGCGGGACGAAGGTGCAGACGACGAAGCGGTTGGCCACGAAGGTGGTGTGCGCGCTCGGCGGCAGGTGGTAGCGGTGGGACATCAGCGGGCGGATGTCCTTCACGTTGATCCGCACCGGCATCAGGTCCCCGTGCCAGCCCACCGCATCCAGCGGATTGAACGGGTAGGTGATGGTCGAGATCTGGCCGCGGCGCTTGAGTTCGACCTGCCAGGTCTGATTGCCCTGCTGGGCCTTGAAGGCGTCGTCGATGGCGGGAACGTCGAGCATCGCCGGGTCGAAGATGGCGTGGTTGCCGACCACCCCCTTCTCCGGAAGCATGTAGCTGGAGTTGGTCGCCTCGATGAGCAGGAACGACGCGTCGCCGTCGCACTCCACCCGCCACATCGTGGAGCGGGGCAGCATGATGTAGTCGCCGGCCTGGAAGGCCAGGTGGCCGTAATCGCAGTACAGATGCCCGCTGCCCTGGTGGACGAACAGGAGTTCGTCCCCATCGGCGTTGCGGGCCAACTTCGCCATTTTGCCCGAGGTGCGCCAGAACCGCATCCGGACGTGGGCGTTGTAAAGCACCTCGACCGCACTCCAGGGCGTGCCGGACACCGCGTCCGCCCTGGTCAGGTCGAAGGCGCGCGGGCGCAACGGGCCGTCCCAGTCCACCCAACCGGTCGGCGGATTCCGGTGGTACATGTGGGTGGCGGGCCCGAAGAACCCCTCCTTCCCAAGTTCGCGTTCGAACGTGCCGGGCGGCAGGTCGGCATGGGCTTGGCGCGAGGCCACCCCCTCCACCCGCGGCACCGCGATCCATTGCCTGGAAGCCATGGGACGTCTCCTCCAAGACGATGCTGCCGGACAACCGTGCGGGCCCGGCGACGGTTCACCCCGGGCCGGGACCGCCCAACGTTGTCTTGGCGCGCGTCGGGGGTTCGCACGCACGGGTTTGCATCGGCCCGGCCGGGTGGTATGTAAGCCCGCATTGGTTTCACATGCAACGACCCGAACGCGCCCTTGCCAACCCCGAGGCGGCCGATACCGGCCGGCAGATGCCGCATGCCCTCAGGTTGGAGGAGTTCCTGCCCTACCGCCTGTCGGTGGTCTCCAACCGGATCAGCCGGGCGCTGGCCGGCCTTTACGAGGACCGGTTCGGCATCACGCCCGCCGAGTGGCGCCTGATCGCCATCCTCGCCCGCTTCGGCCCGTTGTCGGCCGGCGGAGTGGCCGAGCGGTCGGCCATGGACAAGGTGCAGGTCAGCCGGGCGGTGGCCAAGGCGGTGGAGGCCGGCCTGGTGGACCGCCGAACCGACCGGACGGACCGGCGGCGGTCCGTCCTGACCCTTACCGCGCGGGGGCAGGAGGTGCACGACCGGATCGTCCCGCTGGCCCGCGATCTGGACGCGCGGATCGAGTCCGCGCTGTCGGCGCCGGAGCATGGGCGGCTGATGGATTTGCTGGGTCGTCTGGACGCCGCCGTCGCCGTCCTGTCACCGCCGGAGGGGCCGAACCGGGGATGAATCCACCGGTGTCGGGAACCTTCGGTGGGCCGGTTCCCGTTGCCCCCTGGATACACCCTGGTGTAAGCACCACCCCGGTTCCATTACGCTGGATGGATGATTCCTGTGCCTGCCGAGCCGTCGGTCCTGATCCTGAACGGCCCGAACCTCAACATGCTGGGGGTCCGGGAAACGGACGTCTACGGGACGGAAACGCTGGGCGACATCGAATCCGCATGCCAGGAGCGTGCCGCGGACCTGGGCCTTGCGATCGAGTTCAAGCAGTCGAACATCGAGGGCGAGCTGGTCGGCTGGATCCAGGCGGCCCGAGTCGAGCACGACGGGATCATCATCAACGCGGGGGCATACACCCACACCTCGATCGCAATCCTCGACGCCTTGTTGCTGACGCAATTGCCGGTGATCGAGGTCCACCTGTCGAACGTCTTCCGCCGCGAGGCGTTCCGTCACCATTCCTATGTCTCGCAGGCGGCGCGGGGCGTGATTTGCGGGCTTGGCAGCCACGGCTACCTACTGGCGCTGGATGCCATGGCCCGCATGATCGAGGACGGCGTTTGACCGTCGACCTCGGTTCACAAGGCTAGGACATATCGGGCAATGGCCAACTCCAACTCCAATTCCAACTTCGACATCAACGACGATCTGGTGCGCCGTCTCGCGCGCCTGCTCGAAGAGACGAACCTGGCGGAAATCGAGTTCGCCGAGGGCCAGAAGCGCCTGCGCATCAGCCGCGGGGTCCCGCAGCACACGGCGGTCGTCGCGGCGGCATCGGCGCCGGCGGCCCCCGCCCAGGCTGCGGCCACGGCGGCCGAGGTGGTGGCGGGTCCCGTGACGGCCAAACATCCCGGCGCCCTCACCTCGCCCATGGTCGGGACGGCCTACACGGCCCCCGAGCCGGGCGCGGCACCGTTCGTCCGGGTCGGCGACAACGTAAAGGCCGGCCAGACCGTCCTGATCATCGAGGCCATGAAGGTCATGAATCCGATCAAGGCCCACAAGGGCGGCACCGTCACGCAGATCCTGGTTGCCGATGCGCAACCGGTGGAGTTCGGCGAAGTCCTGATGGTCATCGAATAAGGCGCCCGGCCATGTTCGAAAAGGTGCTGATCGCCAACCGTGGCGAAA
The DNA here is from genome assembly GCA_035645145.1 of Azospirillaceae bacterium. Lineage (GTDB taxonomy): Bacteria > Pseudomonadota > Alphaproteobacteria > Azospirillales > Azospirillaceae > CANGXM01. Next base: position 121,596 of record DASQNC010000068.1, read on the forward strand.
TCGCGCTGCGCATCCACCGCGCCTGCCGCGAGATGGGTATCGCAACCGTCGCCGTTCACTCCACCGCCGACGCGGACGCCATGCATGTCCGCCTCGCGGACGAAAGCGTGTGCATCGGCCCCGCATCCGCCCGCGACAGCTACCTGAACATCCCTGCCATCCTCAGCGCCGCGTCCATCACCGGGGCCGACGCGATCCATCCGGGAATCGGCTTCCTTGCCGAGAACTCCCAGTTCGCCGAGATGGTGGAGGAGCACGGGTTCACCTGGATCGGCCCCTCGCCCGAGCACATCCGCATCATGGGCGACAAGGTCACCGCCAAGGAGACCGTGCAGCGCCTGGGCCTTCCCACGGTGCCGGGGTCCGACGGGTCGGTGGACACGCTGGAGGAAGCCGTCGAGATCGCGCGTCGCATTGGTTTCCCGGTCCTGATCAAGGCGGCGGCCGGCGGCGGCGGCAAGGGCATGAAGGTGGCGCAGGACATGGACGGCCTGCGCGAGGCCTACCAGCTCGCTCGCGGCGAGGCGCGGGCCGCCTTCGGCAATGATCAGGTCTACATCGAGAAATACCTGACCCGGCCGCGGCACATCGAGATCCAGCTCCTCGGCGACGGCCGGAATGTGGTGCACTTCGGGGAACGCGACTGCTCGCTCCAGCGTCGGCACCAGAAGGTTCTGGAGGAAGCGCTGTCACCGGCCCTGAACAGCACCCAACGGGACAGGATCGGCACCCTGGCGGCCTCCACCGCCCGCGAACTCGGATACAAGAGCGCGGGCACCATGGAGTTCCTGTACGAGGACGGGCAGTTCTACTTCATCGAGATGAACACCCGCCTGCAGGTCGAGCACACCATCTCGGAAATGATCACCGGCATCGACCTGGTGCGCGAGCAGATCCGCGTCGCAACCGGTGCGCCGCTGGGCTACACGCAGGCCGACATCCGGTTCCACGGCCACGCCATCCAGTGCCGCCTCAATGCGGAAAGCCCGGTGACCTTCATGCCCTCGCCCGGCAGGATCGACGGGTATCACGCGCCGGGCGGCCTCGGGATCCGGGTGGACTCGGCCCTTTACGATGGCTACCGGGTACCGTCCCACTACGACAGCCTGATCGCCAAGCTGGTTGTTCATGGCAACACCCGCAACGAATGCCTGATGCGGCTGCGCCGCGCGCTGGAGGAGTTCGTGATCGGCGGCGTGGAGACCACCCTGCCCCTGCATCAGCGAATCATCGCGGAGCCGGACTTCCTGAACGGCGACTACGACATTCGGTGGCTGGAGAAGTTCATCGCCAAGTCGGACGCCTGACACGCACCGAGCATTCGCCACAAACGGAAAAGGGCCGGCGGGGATAACCCGCCGGCCCTTTTCCTTGATATTGGACCCGTCGCCCGCCGGGGGAATGCCCCCTCAGCTCCGCTCCATCTCGGCAGCGGCAATAACGGCCTGGGTACGGTTTTTGACGCCGAGCGATTTGAAGATCGCGGTGACGTGAATCTTCACCGTACCTTCGGACAGGCCCAGCTCGTACGCAATCTGCTTGTTCGACTTGCCTTCGCGCAGGCAGTTCAGCACTTCCCACTGGCGTTGGGTGAGAATCGCGTTGCCCGGGCGCGTCGCTGTCGCAGTGCCGTTCCCGCCGCCCGCCGGACCGTCCGCCAGGGAGAACGCGGCGTCACCGGCCGACATGAGCGCCGCCGGCGGAACATAGATGCCGCCGCTGAACACCAGGTTCAGGGCACTGAGCATGACTTTGACGCTGGACGACTTCGGGATGTAGCCGGACGCGCCATGGGCCAGGGCGGCCCGCATATCGGCCACGCTCTCGGACGCGGAGACCACGACCACGGGCGCATTCTCGTTCAAGCGCTCCCGCAGGGTCTCGATGCCCTCGAACCCCGGCCACCCCGGCATCTGCAGGTCGATCAGCACAAGGTCGAGGTTCGGCGAGGCCTCGTCCATCACCTCGTCGAAGGTGCTCGCGTCCACGAAGGTCGCATCCGGGGTCAACTGCTCCAGCAGTCGCCGCAGGCCCTCGCGAAACAGCAGATGATCGTCACCAACCAGGATTCGCATGACCCCATCTCGCGCACAATCCGTCAGGGACGCCATCACTGCGCGCCCGTAACGAGGAAAGCCTTTTCCAAGGGGAGAGCGAGTTGCCCGACGCCCTAACCCCGCTACTCTAGCGTCTTAATCGGTTGGCTGTCACGCTTTGTCCACTTTGACTCCATTATTTCTCATACAGCGAAGCGAGCCCAATCCGCTACACCAAAGAAAAAGTCGAACCGGCCCGAAGGTATCGCGCATGGGGAAAAGAACCAACCCAATGTGTCAACCGCTCGTTGCCAATTCTCGAAGCGTTGGAGGGCACAAGCCGCTGCCTGGACCAGCATGAGTAACAAAACTCATGCTTCCGGCCAAGAGAACATCAATCCGGGGTATCATTATGGAAAGACGCCTAGCCTGTTTGCTTCTATTTGGCTGTGAGGCCTGCTGTTCTAGCTTGACGTCGGAGGCTGACAATCTGAAGCGGAGCCCACCCAGCCCTCGCCGGATGGCCGAGGCGGTGGACAAGGGTGTCCTGCCAGCAAGTCGCTTTCAGTTGCGGCCTAGAGAACGACGCCCGTCCACCCCGGCGCAGAAAGAAACCGAGCGGCACTATGGCAGTACCGAGCGAGCCTTTGGACAAGCCCGCCTCCGCGCATCGCGGCGCTCCCGGGCAGATGGCGAATGTGAGCCTCGTGGTCGAGGAGGACTCCGTCGCGAGACAACTGGCCACGGCCCTGGAACGATCCGGTCGCCATCGCCTGTCCATATTCCACGACGTGGCTGCCTTGCAGCAGTCCTCGGCGGCACCGGATGCCGTGGTGATCAGCCTGTCGCAGTTTGCGGCACTGCGTGAAAACGAGCCGATGGCCTACCTCCGCCTGTCGCGGAAGTCGCGCATCCTCGTCGTCCTGGCCAGCCGGGAACTGCTGGACGCGGCTCAACTCCTGGCGTTCGCGGATGCGTGGATGTTCGCCGACCTGAATGCGGACCTGGCCCCCGACCTGATCGACCTGGGCCTGGAAGGCCATTGCCTGGTGCCGCCCCAGTTCCTGTCGCGCATGGGGGTCGACGAGATCCGCCTGGCGCTGCTGCCACGGCTGACGGATGCGGAGTTCGCGACGCTGAAGTTTCTCGGCCGCGGCCTCAACAATCGCACCATCGCGGAAGAACTGGGTCTCAGCGAGGCGGTGGTGAAGTCCATCGTCCGCAGCGTCCTGTCCAAGCTCCACTTCCGGAACCGCACAGAGGCGGGTGTATTCGCAGCCCGGCAGGAAGGCGCATTGGACGACGCCCGGGCCGCGGCGGACGAGACGGGTGCCGGCCCGGAACAAACTTGGCACGCGCAGGGCGCGGCGGAGTGAGCCGGCGCAGGAGCCTGAGTGAATTCCGATCAGGCGGATACGCCTGATCGGCCGGTTTCGCCAATCGGACAGGTGGATCAAGCACAAACGCCCGGTCCAACGGGTCGGGCCGCGCTTTGTGCCGGACGCCGTGTTGCTGCGGCCGTCCCGGTTCGCGTCCGGCCAATTTGAAATTCGGACAGCTTTGCGGCCGTGCTGGGCCCGCCCCGGTCGCGCGATCCCCCATCATCCACGGCCGACCCGCAGCGCCTGCCGCGGGCAGGTCTCAGGTATTCTCCAACAAACGCCCCGCCGCGCAGACTCCGCCAGCCGTATGTGGGCTGCCGCAATCAAACATGACGGGGCGGCCGTTCCCTCAGGCCACGGATGCAACCGCCGGAGCGGCCACATTCATGTCGCCACCAATGCCGTTGTTCAGTGCCCAGATCGCGGCCTGGGTGCGGTTCGACGCATTGATCTTGCGCAGCAGGCTCTTCAGGTGGACCTTCACCGTGGCTTCGGTGATGTTCAGGTGGTTGGCGATCATCTTGTTGCTGTCGCCGTTCAGAAGGCAGCGCAGGATCTGCACCTCGCGCTGGGACAAGCCCTTGCGCGACACCGGCACCTCGGCTGCGGGGCTGTTGACGCGCCCACTGATGAGCAGGGCGGCCAAATGGGTCGGGAAAACCTTTTCGCCCATCATGACCAGCTTCAGGGACTGCGTCAGGGCATCGGACGACAGGTCCTTCATGAGGTAGCCGTCCGCCCCAGCCTCCAGCGCATTCGCCAGACGGCGCGTGCACAATTCGCTGGTGAGGATCACCAGGCGGCCTTCGGGCAGCAGACGCCGGAGGCGACGGAGCGCTTCGGCCTCCTCATCGTTGCCGAGCGTGAGGTCGAGGAGAACGAGCTGGGGCTGCAGACCCTGCGTCTCGATCAGGTTGGCCGCCTCGCGGAGGTTGCCGGCTTCAGCCATGATGTTGAACGGAGAGCCATCCAGTAGACGGCGCAAACCTTCCCGGAACAGCTTGTTCGCATCGATCAGCATGGTCTGGGTCGCATTCATGTACCCTCTCCCTTTCCTTCTAGCAGGCAATGCATCAAAGGGCCGCCACGCCCGATCTGATGGGAGCCCTGTCCAAGGTTCCAGACAGACAGTTTGATCTTGGAATAGCTCTCTTTCGGGTCACGTTACCTCAGTATCGAGTGCAGCAGAATTTCTCGCATGTACGAGGACGCGTCCGCTTTGGATATAGGTCTCAAGATAAAAACATCCAGATTTGGAATTTATTCCCGTCCGCACGGGGATGTGCACTCCATCCGCGCAAGCCGATCGGGTATCTTATTTTCAGCAAGACTCGATCGGGTAATACAACCCTCGATCTTCTCCACCGCGAAGACTTACACTGGCCTGGACAGGGATGCTCATGCGGCTAGAAGAGCCGGTCGGGCCGGGGCGGTCGCCCGCGCCAACGGCACAGGCGCGGCTGGACAAAGGTCCAGCCGCGCCGGCATTCGCCACGAAATCGTGGGTTACAGCAGCCCCCGTTCCCGGGCCTGCCGCATCAACACGTATTGACGCATCATCTGGTGGCGGAAGCGGTAGCGGAAGCCGCCCGCCTCTGCGATCCGCTCCAGCACCGCCCCCCGCTCCGGTTCCACAAGCCGGCTGAGCGGGTATTGCAGGGAAAGCAGCGGCATGCCGGCCTTATCCGGTCCAAGCGGCACCTGCGCCATATCGGCCGGATTGAAGACCCCGAACTCGTCCGCCGGGCATTGGGCGGCGAGATAGAGCACGTCCGCGAACGAGGTGCGCCGGTCGGTACCGACCGCCACGGTGTAGGCATCGACCACCGACCGCTCGGCCTCGGCGACGCAACGCTGCACCCCGTAAGCGAGATCCTGCATGGTGACCGTGCTGTCGCCACGCCCCAGCGCATTGCGCGCCGTGTGCAGGCTCAGCAACTGCCCGTAGTAGGGCAGCCCTTTGGCGAAGAGGGCGATCCGCTCCCGCACGTCCGCCGGGAAAGTGATACCCGCCGCCTCGGCGCCCGCCAGGATCAGGCGGTCGACCTCCTGGCCGCTCATCAACGGGAGGTGGACGGACACCAGCGACCGCTGGATCGAGGGATGCTTGCCGAGCAATTGGTTGACCGTCTCGGCCACGCCCACGATCAACAGTGTCACCGGAACCGACGCATCGGTCAGGTTCTTGATCAGTTCGGCCAGCTTGTTGCGAACATCCTCGCCGGTCACCCGGTCGTACTCGTCCAGGATGAAGAGCACGTGGGTTCCGCTGATCTCGGCCAGCACCTCCTGGAGTTCGGTGGCGCTGAACGAGCCGGGTGGCAGCAGTTCGTCGAAGTTCCCGAAGCTGCGCCGTGCGGAGAAGGGATTGTCGACCCCGGACTGGTGGTATGTGGAGGGGATCCGGGACAGCAACTTCCGGAAGATGTCCTCGAAGCCCAGCTCGGCCGAGCAGGTGAGCTTGATGGTCAGGTAACCGGCCTGCGCCGCGATCTGCTGGATGGCGTTGGCCGCGGAGGTCTTGCCGCGCCCCCTGTCGCCGTACAGCACGACGTGGGCCCGTTCCTCCTCGATCGCCTGGATGATGCGGCGCAGGATCTGCATCCGGCCGATGAACAGGGCGTTGACTTGGCTTTTCGGCCGCGTCGGGGTGAACGCCTCGCGCAGGGCCGCATGGGCCTCGGGGGAGATCGGACCCGAGGGCACCGGTGCACCGCGCAATGCCCCGGCGACCGGGAGCTGGAACTGGGGCAGCGCAATATCCTGGTCCGGCTCGCGCTCCGGCTCACGCCGCGACGGGACGGCCTGCCGCGGCCCCAGGTTCAGCGTCGCAATCCGGTCCGAAGCGCTGCGCAGTGGGGAAAGGGCAGGTGACGGCGCCATGGCCACGTGCGGCCCCGGACCCGCCTCGTGGTGCCGAACCGGCGCCATTGGCGAAAGCCGGGCGACAGGTCCCGCCGGTGGCACCACCGGTTCGGCCGTGTTGACCGCACTTGCGGAGCCAACGACGGCAAGCGGCGGTTCCGTGCGGGACATTTCGACGTTGCGCCGCTTCTTGAAGAAGTTCCGCATTCCGTTCGCACCAATCCAGGCTTGCGTTCAAAGCGAATTCTACGCGGCGACCAAGGACCGATCCCGATCCCTTCGGGATGTAAGCCGCAGGTTCCAGGATCCAACCTTCCCGCCGCACACCCTTGCCGCACATTCACCCCACTCAAGGGGCGGCCATCGCACCCGACAGGGGCTTTCCCCCGGGCGCCAAGGCCGCCCCGCCCATCCGGTCGGCCGGAACGAACCGGCCCGGCTCAGCCCGCCATGGCGGCGCGCAAGGGCTGCCGTGCCTCACCGAGGACGTTGGCCTCGATCTCGCGCCATGCCTTCGAGGCCAGGGTCTCCGGGATCTCGACATCGTCCATGGAGATGATTTCGTCCGGTGCGATCCGGCGCTTCACCACGGCGTTCTGCAACAGGCCGATCGGCAGGTGGCCGGCGGCATCCGCGATACGGACGGCCTCGCCGCGGACGGCGAAGCTGCCGATGCCGCATTCGATCTTCTCGCCCGGCTCAAGGGCGCGCTTGCTGACCGAGGCGACGCTGACAACCGGCATCCGCGAGTTGTCCAGAAGGATCCGCCCGTCGTCCAGCAGCTCGCGCACGGTGTTGGCGATCTCGAGGAAGACGTAGATGTTGTGGCGCAGGAACACGTAGTACGGTCCTTCGCCCAGCTTGATGTAGCGCAGCGCGTCCTTCTGGCGGGGATCGCCGCGCCCGGCGACGAAAACCCCGTGCGGCAGCTTGCCCGACAGCACGTAGTCGGCAATCGGTTTGCCAAGCTTTTCCGCGTACTTGCAAAGCTCGTCGGCGCCGCCCTGGATGCTGTCGATCGCCGGCCCCAGCAAACCCTGCTGCGCAATGTCGGCACCCAGCCCGTTGGCCACCAGCGCCTGTTCGATCTGCACCTTGGTGCCGTCGGTGAAGCTGGTCACCATCGGCAGGCTGATGCCGTTGCGCTGGCTCCAGTACGCCATGTCCTCGGGAGTCGGGTTCTTGTTCAGGAAACCCTTGAGGTTGCCGTACACCATCGGCTCGAAGCCGTAGGAGCGCGCTTCCCGGTCAAGGAGCGCCAGCACACCCGGCTGGTCGCCGGCAGCCTCGGTCAAAAGCCCCTTGCCGACGAACCAGGATCCCGAGGTGACGTGGAATTCCGCGTTCATGGTCACGACCGGAAGGCCGGCCCGGAAAGCGGCATCGACCACTTCCGTCGCATGGATCGGATCGCCCGAGCACTCGACGATCACGTCCGAGACGTCCAGCAGCTCGTTCAGGGAATTGGTCAGAAGGTCCGGGCGGGGGAAGTCGCTCACATGCTCGATCGGGCGCCGGGTGAGCACCTTGACCGGCGAAAGCCCGGCCTGGCGTTCAAGGGTGAGGATGAAATTGCGCGAGATCCAGCCGGTACCGACGATCCCGATGCGCGTGCCGCCCACAGCATTGATCATAGGTGTCGTCCTCATGCGATCTTGTCGACCGCCGGAGCGGCCATGAACTCCGGCCGCCAACCGGAGAAGCGTTGGTCGAGCAGGCGAAGCAGGTAGGTCCCGTAGCCGGACTTCAGCAGCGGATTGGCGAGTTCCGCCAGCTCCGTGTCGGAGATCCACCCCATGCGCCAGGCGATCTCTTCCGGGCAGGCGATTTTCATTCCCTGCCGGGTCTCGATGACTTCAATAAAGTTCGAAGCCTTCAACAGGCTTTCATGGGTCCCCGTGTCGATCCATGCGGTGCCGCGGCCCAGCAGTTCGACCCGCAAGCGGCCCTCCCGCAGATAGGCGCGGTTCACGTCGGTGATTTCGACCTCGCCGCGCTCGCTGGGCTTCAACCCCGCCGCAATGTCCACCACGCGGTTGTCGTAGAAATACAGCCCGGTGACGGCGAAGTTGGACTTCGGCTTCCGGGGCTTTTCCTCGATCTCCAGCGCGCGCCCCTTCTCGTCGAAGCTGACGACGCCGTAGCGTTCCGGGTCGCTGACCGCATAGGCGAAGACGACGGCGCCATCGGTCAGTGCGGCCGCCCGTTGCACACGGTCGGTGATGCCGTAGCCGAAGTAGATGTTGTCGCCCAGGATCAGCGCAACGCTATCGTCGCCGATGAAGTCGCGCCCGATCACGAACGCCTGGGCGAGGCCGCCCGGCTCCGGCTGGACCGCGTACGACAGGCGGATGCCCCAGCGCCGCCCGTCGCCGAGCAGGCGCCGGAATATCGGCGCATCGGAGGGTGTCGTGATGATCAGGATGTCCCGCAGCCCGGCCAGCATCAGCGTGGACAGGGGATAGTAGATCATCGGCTTGTCGTAGACGGGCAGCAGCTGTTTGCTGACCGCCATGGTGATCGGGTACAGGCGCGTACCCGATCCACCGGCGAGGATGATGCCCTTCATGGCGGCCTCAGGCCCCCACCTCGAGGATCCCACCGTACATTTCCAGCTGTTTGATGCGCTCGTGCCAGCTGGCCAGCGTCTTGTACCACTCGAGCGTGATGGTCTCGGTGGTGCGGTCGAGAACGCCCTTCTCCAACCGCTCGACGATCTCGGACACACCGTCCTCGGCGCGGCGCTTCGCCTTCCACCCCAGCGCCTCGATCCGCTCGAACCCGACCTTGTAGGATCGCAGGTCGGGGTCGCCGTACCACTCGATTTCGACCTGGTGCTTGCGCTCGGAGACGACGCGCACGATGGTGTCCGCCAGATCCCGCACCCGGTAGGTGTTTTCGTCCGACCCGACGTTGAAGATCTTGCCGTTCACCTGGTCCAACGGTGCCCGCAGCAGGAACATCTGCGCTTCGGCCGTGTCGCGGACATGGACCATGGGGCGCCACTGCGTACCATCGCGCATCAGGGGCAGCTTGCCGGTCTTCCACGCGCCGAACGTCATCCCGTTGATCGCAAGGTCCATGCGCATGCGCGGGCTGTAGCCGTAGACGGTCGCCTGCCGGACGACGATCACGCCGAACTTCTCGTCCGCAAGGGGAAGCACGCCCTGTTCCGCGCGCTCGTTGGCCTTGGCGTAGGTCGTCAGCGGGTTGGTCGGGGTGTCCTCCACCGCCGTCATCCCGTCGGGCTGGCGGCCGTAGATGCTGCACGACGAGGGCAGCAGATACCGGCGGACACCGGCCGCACGGGCCAACTCGGCGCACCGCACCCGGGCGGCATGGTTGACCGCCCAGGTCACATCCTGGAACAGCTCGCCCGACGGATCGTTGGATATTGCAGCCAGGTCAATGACGTAATCGACACCGGCGAAATGCTCCGGCGCCAGATGCCGAACATCCTCCTGAACCGTTTCCAGACGATCGTTCACGGGCAGCAGATGCCGACCGAAGAAGAAACGATCGATCGCGCGGACCTTGTATCCATTCTCAAGCAACAGGGGGACCAGCGTGGTGCCGATATAGCCGCCGGCGCCGGTTACGAGCACGCGTTCCATGGCAATCGCCCAATTCTGGTTGTCATTGGCAACTATTGGTCGGCACGAGGCACGGTAAAGGCCCGGGCCGGCTTGTCTTCAGCGTTCCGTGCGCGTTTGCCCCCTTGCGGGGCGGCCCTCGGGGCCGCCCACCCGCTTCGGAAGAAAACGCATGACCCTCAAAGGGCGTTCACGAGATCCGCAAAAGGTGGATGCTTGCGGTCCCTGTCCGACAGGATCACGCGGTCGGCCGGGATCGGCCAATCGATGCCGAGGTCGGGATCGTTCCACATCAGGCCCCGGTCGTGGCTCGGGGCGTAGTAGTCGGTGACCTTGTAGATGACCTCGGTGTCCGGCTCGAGGGTGATGAACCCGTGGGCGAAGCCCTTGGGCACCAGCAGGGACACTCCTTCCTGGGCATCCAGCCGGACCGCCACATGGCGGCCGAAGGTCGGGCTTCCCTTGCGGATGTCCACCGCCACATCCCAGACGGCCCCCTTGACCACCCGGACGAGCTTGTCCTGGGCGTACGGGGGAAGCTGGTAGTGCAGCCCGCGGATCGTTCCAACCTCGGCCGACCGGGAATGGTTGTCCTGGACGAAATCCAGATTGATGCCGAGCTCCGCGAAAACCCGCTTGTTATAGGTCTCCGCGAAGAACCCGCGATGATCCCCGAAGCGCTTGGGCCGGATCAGCTTCACATCCGGGATGGCGGTGTTGATGAGTTCCATGGGGGGCTCCTCAGAAGAACCGCTCGGGCACTTCGACGACATCGTCGGGGAAGACCGGTGCCGTCATGGGCGCCCGCCGTTTGACCTTCTGCGGGTCGCTGCCACGGGTGATCAGCACGTAGTCCTGACGGGCCCGGTAGGTGTGGCCGCCCGCCTTTGCGATGGCCGCGATGGCGGTCATACCATCGGTGTACGGGTACTGGCCCGGCTGCCGAACCTCGCCCACGATGAAGAAGGGCCGCGCGGTCGTGACCTGGACACTCACCCGCGGGTCGCGGACGTAACCGTCGGCCAGACGCCGCTGGACCGCGGCTTCGAGCTCGCGGGCCGTCAGTCCCGCGGCGCGCAGTTCGCCGATCAGCGGAAAGCTGACCTGCCCCGCCCCATCGACCTTGAAGTCGCCGGAAAGCTCCTGCTGGCCGAAGACGATGACACGGAGGTCGTCCCCGGATCCCAGCCGGTATTCGGAGGCCTGTACCGAGCCCGCGGGCTCCCACGGGGCGTTGTCCCCGCCTGCGCACCCTGCCAAAGCAGATGCGACACCCAGACCCGTAACGCCGTAGAGAAAGTTGCGCCGTTTCATACCTGCCTCAAAAACAAATTCGGCCGGTTCTCACCGGCCGAATTTATCGAGACCCAGTTTTGCGCGATATTGTGGAGAGGAATTACTGCCACCGTGGCAAATTCATCCAACGCGCGAACTGGCTACAGAGGTAGCGCAATCTGAGACGTGTTGACGCCTTGCGAGCAATCCTTTGGGTTACAACCGGCCACCAACACGCAGCAGGAAGATGTTGGCATTATAGTCGCGGCCCCGCTCTTCGCTGTCGCGGGTTTCAAAGGTGTAGCCGCCGCTGACGAAAAGGTTGCGGTTGAGGTTGTACGTGGCACCCAGGTTGAAGCGCCAGTAACGATCCTCGGTATCCGCCCCCACGTAATCGTCCTGCACGTAACGGATCTGGCCGTTCAGCAGCAGTTGGCGCAGCAGTTCGTGGTCGACACCGACGGCCGCCGACTTGCGGTCGATGGACGAGGCGAGCTCGTTGTTGACCCGCCGGGTGGTCTCGACGATTTCGCGCTGCGCCAGTGCGTACAAGCCGGTGAGCTGGGTCACCGCCCAATCGACGCGGCCGCCGAACGCGACGCCGCCGAAATCGTCCAACCGCGGGTCGTCGTAGGTGCGGTGCAGATAGCCCGCGTAGACCTCGCCGGTGATCAGGTTGGACAGTTCGACCCGGGCGCCGCCGACGAACTGGAAGCCGTCGGAATCGCGGCTGATGCCGGTGTCGTCCCGGTCCTGCGTGTAGCGCACCCAGTTGTAGGTGCCGCGCACGAACGCCTCGAATCCGGGCTGGATGAGATAACCGACGCGCGTGGTCAGGCTGTAGACGTTGCGGTCGCGGTCGTCGTTGTTCTCCTCAAGGCCGCCGCGGAGTTCGACGTCCTCGAAGTTGTAGTGCTCGACGCCGGTGCCGACCGACGCGTTGAAGCGGCCGAATTCCTGCCGGTATCCGACATCGGCCCCGGTGATGTAGAAAATCGTCGGGTTTTCGCGGCCGGTGATGGCATCCGGATCGGCATTGCCGACATGGCCACGGCGATGGAACACGCCGCCGCTTGCCGCCCCGTTCACGCCGACGTCGAAACGGCCCGCAGCGGCAATGTTGTAGTCGATGTAGTTGTTTTCGGTGTTGTCGATGTACCGCCCGGCCTCGGCGCCAGCCTGGAGCCGGAGTTCGTGGCGGCTGAAGTTCGACCGCACGTCCACCTCGGGCCGCAGGGTGACGATGAAGTCGTCCCGCTCGTCCCGCTCGGTGGCGTAGACGTTGTCGTTGTAGACAAGGCCGGTCGACACCTGCGGGAAGATGAAGAACGAGCCTGCCCGAATGCCCAGCGGGTCCAGTTCGGGACGACGCCGGTTGCGAACGGTCTGGCCGCGCTCCAGGTCGCCGGTGACATCAAGGCCCTGCCCCGGCGCGACCGGCACCTGGATGCCGGGCGCCGCCGGCGGCTCCTGCTGCGCGAACGCATCAGCGGCAATAGCGCCCAACGCGATCGCAGCGACGCTGCCCATCAACGTGCGATAAAAACGCTTCATAGCCTAGCCCAGTCCAGGATGTACCGAATCTCGGAGGCTCATTAGAGCCTTGTTGTTCGAGTGACAAGCCTGGACCGCCCAAACGCGTGAAAAACGCAACAGGTGTGGCGTCCAAGCCAGCATCCCTCGCAACAGACCCCCGAAAGAAGGGGCGGCTCGGCCGCGGCCGATCGACAGGCCGTGGAGCAACACGGGGTGGCTTGGCTGTTGAAACATCCGGAGACCGCATAACAAGGACCTGGCCATGCCGGACGACCGCAAGTCCTCACCCCTGCCCCAACAGCCCCAGCAGCAACACCCGACGGACGACGAAAGCAATCCGGCCTACACCCCTGGACAGGTTCCGCCGCCGAAGGCCCCCACGCCGCGTTCCGGGCACTCGGGCGATGGCGGCGGATTGCCCCCCCGTCAGAAGGGATGATGCGCCTGCCACCCATGTCACGTTGGGCATATTCGGCCCCGGCACGCCCTTCCGAAGAGGCGCCCCGGTTGCACAGGCCGGTGCATCGGGCGAATTCCTGCGGTGCGGCGGGCAATCGCCGCACCACCTGAACCAAGCGATCCCTCTCTGAAATCAAGGCGTCCGACCGCCGTCTCCGGCTCTCCCGGCGGACTCTTTTGCGGATTTGCCTCCACCTTATTGCCCGGTACCAGGATCGGGTCGGCGGCTACATTCGTTTTTCCTTTCAATCGAGCAAAACCCTTGTTCAGGCAGGGTCTCTCTATGCCGGCGCGACGCCCATTGTTCGCGGAACCCCCGTTCAGGGCGGAACTGTCCCCCCACCTTTACCACCCAGCCGAGAGCGCCGAGGAAGCGCTGTCCGGAATCCTGGTCGCAATCCTGGGCCGGCGTCGCTTGGCCGTTTTGACCGGCCCGCCCGGCGCGGGCAAGACCATGCTCCTCCAGCGCCTGATGGAGCGCCTGCGCGAGGAGGGGGTCATGGTGGTCTCGACCCCGACGGTCCCCGATGCGACACTCGACCAGATGCTCCAGGCCGCCGCACAGGACGCGGTTGGGCAGGTCGGCGACCTGGAGGAAGCCGTCGAGAAGCTTGAAGCCGCGCTGGAGGCGGCCGGCAGCGGCGTCCTCGTTCTGGACGACGCGCATGTCCTCGCCGACGATGTGCTGCGCGATCTGGTCGATCTGACGGATGAGCAGACCGATACCGGGCGTTTTCTTCAGGTGGTGCTGGCCGGCGAGCCCTCGCTGGGGGAACGGCTGGGGCGCATCACGGGCGGACAGGTCGGACGCATCGGCGCGGTCTGCCGGCTTCAACCGATGACGCCCGCACAGGTGGCCGGCCTGATCCGCCATCGGCTGCGCGCGGCCGACGCGTCCGACACCTTGTTCGACGAGGAGGCGGTCCGTCGGATCGCCGAACTGGGCGGCGGAAACACCGCACGCGTCATCGCCCTTGCCGGTGCGTCCCTGGAACTCGCCCAGCGGTTGGGCGCCGATCAAGTCGATGCCGCGGTGGTGGATGCCGCCGCAGGCACCTCCAGGGCCACGCCCGCCGGCACGGAGCAGGCCCCCCAGCCGCGGCCGCTGCGGCCGGACCCGCCCCCCCCGCAGAAGACGCCCCGGACGGCGGACGACCTTGTCCGCCCGCGCCCCCCCCAGGGACCGCGGCTGGACCCACTGCCACGAACCCCGGACACGCCTCCTCCCCCGGCGGGATCAACCGCAGCCGACCTGCGGCCCGGATTCCGGTCGGAGCCGTCGAAGGCTCCGCAGCTCGGCCCGGTCCTCGAACTGACATCCCGCGTGCCCCATGATGCCCCTGGACGGCCCCGATCCGCCACGGCGCCGTCGGGCGCACTCGCGGCGCCCACATCGTCGTGGCGCGGGGTGGCCGGGACGGTCGCGGGCCTGCTGGTGATCACCGCGGCAGGCGCCGGTACCGCCTGGCTTTTCCGGGAGGAGATCGAGAATTGGGCCTTTCCGGACACCCGCCTTGTCGCCGTCGCCCCCCTGCAAGGACCGGCCATGCCGGAACAGGGGCCGCCAGCCGCCACGCCGGGCAACAGGGAAGGGCCGCGACCCGAATCGGCCAGCCCCCCGGGAACAGGGATGGCACCGGCGGGCGACACACCACCTCCAGCCTTTGCGCAGGCCCCCACCCGGCCGCTGCCGTTCCCGCCGCCCCCTGCGAGCCTGTCCGGCAGCACGGATGCGGCCGGGCCGCCGACGGACCGTGCACCGGCATCGGCATCGGCAGCCGCCGGGAAATCCGAAACGCCCCCCGCCCCGCAGGCGGCGGCGCCGGCATCCCCAGCCCGCGCCCCCGCAGCCGGTGCCCCGTTGCAGGCTGCGCCCCCTGCCCTGCCCGCGGCACCCCAAACGCCGGCAGCCCAGCCCGCAACGCTGGAGGCGGCACCGCCGCCGGTCGTGCAGGCGGCCCCGGCACAGCCGGTATCCCCTCCACAGCCCACACCGCCCCAGGTGTCGTCACGGGCGGATGAGCCGGACGCGCCGCGTCCGGATCCGTCGGCGGACCGCATCCGGGCGTTGGCGGCAAAAGCCGACCGGCAGCTTGAACAACAGCTCCTGACCGTACCCGCGGGTAACAATGCCCTGGAGACGGCCCGCGAAATCGAAACCCTGGCCCCCCGGCACCCGGAGGCCAACCGCGTACGCACGGCCATCGTGGATGCCTACATCCAATTGGCCCGGACCGCCGAGGAGCGGCAGCAGGTCGAGGAGGCCCGGCGCTACTACACCCGTGCCCTGGGCGTTCAGCCCGAGAATGCGACGGTTCAGCGAATGGCCCAAGAGCTCGACACCCGGGCACGGTCGGCGGAACAGCAGGCAGCCGCATCCAGGACACCGGCGCAGGAGCCGGACCCGCGCCCGACGGCGCAGCCCCCGGGTTTCACGGGCCCCGAGGCATTGGTCCGGGCGCTGTCGGACCCAGACACCCTGGAGGCCGTGGTGGCGGCCGGCACCGATTTCAGCCGGCCGCTGCCCGACGGGCGCACGCCCCTGATGGTCGCCGCGGCCGAAGGGCGTGTCGCCGCGATCCGGCTGCTGATCGACCGGGGCCGGGTGAACATCGATCAACGGGATCCGTCCGGCTGGACCGCCCTGATGTATGCGGCGGCCGGTGGCCACGCCGATGCCGTGAACGCGCTGATCCAGCGTGGGGCTGACCGGACCCTGCGCAACAACCGCGGACAGACGGCCGTGGACCTCGGGCTTGCCGCCACCCGGCAGGCCGGGGGCACCCCCCAGCCGGCGCGTCCCGGCGCACCGCTCCAGCTTCGCTGAAGCAGCCGCGCTACCCCCCTCTTCTCCCCACAGAAAAAAGCCCCGCCGGCAATCCGGCGGGGCGAAAGTTCACGTCAGGGAGGAAACGCAACGAAGTTGCGAGGGGCAACTTATCCGCCCCCGGTAAAGTTATGGTTAACAGCGACGGTTTTCTTGCCCCGTCCCCGAATGGCACCCAGGCGGGCGCAATCCGGCCCGGTCATCACCGCCCGGACCGGTTCAGGGTCGTAACAGCGCCGTCGTAGCGGAACTCGGGCATCGCCTCCACGTCCTGTTGGCTTATCCCGGTAACCGCAACCCGGTTGCGCTCCGGCTGTATGCGGGCCTGGGTGAAAGGAATGGAGATCCGCTTTTCACCGAGACCGAGGAACCCGCCGCTGGCCACCACCAGGGCCAGGGGTGCGCCATCCTGGTTGAGGACGATGTCCTCCACCTCCCCGATGGGCTCCCCATTGCTCCCGATCACGTCCCGGCCCAGGAGGTCACGTGGGTTCACCTGCGCCGACGCCCCTTCCGGCGATCCCGAGCTCGGTCCCGGCAGTGCCTCCTGCGTCATGGCCACGCCCCCGGTCCGCAGGTCGCGGATGGCGGCCTGTGCCATCTCCAGATGCTGGCGCAGGCTGGGCAGCGCACCGGACGCGATTTGGCGCAGGGCGGTGTCCCCGCCCTGTGCCGCCTCCCGTTCGTAGAGCTGGATGGTGGCCTGATGATCGCGGACCTGGCCCAGCATGTAGCTGCGGTCGAATTGTGCGCCCGACTGCCCGCGCAATTGCTCCAGCACCTGCTGGTGCGCCTGGTCGGGCTGCTGGGGCACCTCCAACGCCCGTTGGCGGGCCAGTTGGACAAGCTGTTCGTTCATGGACCGGTGCTCGCTCACCATGCGGGCCCCGAACTGGCGCACCGTCTCGTTCTCCGCGCGCTGCGCCGCGAGTTCGCTCAACTGCACCTCGGCCATGCCCATTTGGATGGCCCGCGTTACGAACTGCCGGTCCTGTTCGTTGAGGTCGGTATCCCTGGCTGGGGTGGGTGGCGCCACCTGCTGCGCTCCGGCCGGGTGCATCGGCACGAGGGCGGCGGGAATGGAAGCCGCGGCCAGCAAGGCGGCGGCAAGGACGTGGGTTCTCATGATCGGCCCTTCCTAACGGACGCCTCGATCGGCGGCGGCATCCTGGAAAAACAGGGTGGCCGGACCGAGCGTTCCGGCCGCAGACCACATGGCGCGGCATCCCCGACCGACCTTCCGCAACCGTCATGCTTCGTGCGACGCTGGCGCCCGATGCGAAAGGAGCGCGGCATGACACGGACGGGCGTGGCGGTCGTGACCGGAGGCAGCCGGGGAATAGGCGCGGCGGTGTCGCGGGTGGCGGCATCGCGGGGCTATGCCGTGGTGGTGAACTATGCCGCCGACGCCGAGGCGGCGTCCCGGGTGGTGGCCGACATCGAACGGGCCGGCGGACGTGCGATCGCCGTCCAGGCGGACGTCTCCCAAGAGGCTGGAGTGCGGCACCTGTTCGCCGAGGCGGATGGACTCGGCCCACTCGTCGCCCTGGTGAACAACGGCGGCATCACCGGCCCAATCACACGGGTCGATGAACTCGCCCCCGAAGACCTTGCGCGGGTCCTGGCGGTGAATGTCGCCGGACCCTTCCTTTGCGCACGGGAAGCGATCCGGCGCATGTCCACCCGGCGCGGCGGCACCGGCGGCGTCATTGTGAACGTTTCCTCGATCGCGGCGCGGCTGGGCGGTGCGGGCGAGTGGGTGCACTACGCCGCCAGCAAGGGGGCCATCGATACCTTCACGGCCGGCCTTGCCCGTGAAGTCGCGGCCGAAGGCATCCGGGTCAACGCCGTCGCTCCCGGATTGATCGACACTGAAATCCATGCCGCGGCCGGTGCCCCGGACCGACTGGAACGGCTGGCCCCCAGCGTCCCCATGGGCCGCGCCGGTACAGTGGAGGAAGTCGCCGAGACCGTGATGTGGCTGCTATCCCCGGCGGCGAGCTATGTCACCGGTGCCGTGGTGCCGGTCAGCGGCGGACGTTAGGGCACGGACCAACCTGTCGGATCGGACGGTCAGGCTTCATCCGCCCGTTCCCGGAGCAGTGTGGCAATGGTGCCGACGCACCAGTTGCACGGCCGGGGTAGCGGCGCCAAACGGCACCGCCACCCCAGTGGCACGGGCATCACCGATCGCGGGGCACATTCCCGCGCGGCGATGATCAGGGCTCGCCGTAGATGTCGCCGAGCAACGGCTTCACAGCCCCTTCCGCCAGCATCGACTTGATCGCCGTGTTGACCTTTTCGACCACCGCATGTCCTTGCGGCGTGTCGGCGCACAGCATCGCGTCGTCGATTTGATAGACCGGCTTCGTGGCGTCATGGTTGAGGGGTGCCATTTTCAGCCGCTTGAGGGCCAGTTCGACGTCCTGCCGGGCGCCGATCAGAGCGTCCAAGCGACCCGCCGCCAGCTTCTTGATATTGGTCTCCTCATCCTGCGCGGCGTCGGCCGTCAGCCCCTGCTTTTGAACCAGCCCGCCGTAGTCGTAGCCGATCACGGTGCCGACCCGCTTGCCCTTGAGCGCCGACAGATCGCTGATCGCCGGGGTGTCGGGGCGGGTGTAGACGAAGAACTTCACCCAGTTGAAGGACTGGGTCATGACGTACTTGGCCGTCACGTTGTCCGTGATCGACGGGTAGAGACACAGGGCGTCGCCGTCGTTGAAGGTCTTGGCGGCCCGCGCGATCGGCCCGAGGTTGATCTTGAACTGCAGGCCGGAGCGCTTGGCAAGTTCCTGCGCAAAATCGAAGTAGGGCCCCTTTCCGGGCTCCTCCAGGATCTCGGGAAGGATGACGCCACTGACCGGGATGGGCTGGGCAACCGTGGGCGCGGCCGTACCTGCGAGCAGGATCCCCAGCGTGATCGCGACAACGTTAAGCTTACGTGACATGAAGCGTCCTCTTGCTCATTGCGCAAACTGGCGCCGCTGGGACAAGGAGGAGACCGCCCCCATGTGCCGCGGGAAAGCTGCGCGATTCTTCCCAAACCAGCCGGCCGACTGGACGACCGCAACCAGTCCCTAAAATTTGGATAGAATTATAAAACAAGTTCTTAACAACATGCCCCTGGATCTATCTACCACGACCCTTTGTGTGACCATTGAAATGCGGAGCACACCGCAAGCTAAATATTAAGGACTTGGAAATAAATTTTATGACTCGCGGATAAACCACGCAGAACCCGATCATCTCCTGATCATGGGCCACCAAAATTGGCACCGCCCCCTGACCATTTCTCAGCACCACAAGATATACATTCGGGCTTCTCTCCAACCTCTGCTGAGCGCACGAAAGAGCCCCTTCAGACGGGACCAGACAGGCACCATCCGCGAGAACAGCTCGGTGTCATGACCAAAAACAAAAACCCCGCCAAGTCAGAGACTTGGCGGGGTTTTCTGATGGTAGCGACGGAGGGATTTGAACCCCCGACCAAGGGATTATGATTCCCCTGCTCTACCGCTGAGCTACGTCGCCCCAAGCGCGGGCCGGGATATAGGCGGTCACTCCCCGCCCTGTCAAGCGGCAGTGCCGACGCTCATGGCGCTGTTGTCCGCACGGGCGATCCATCCCCCGCCCAGAACCCGGTCACCGTCATAGAAAACAGCGGCCTGCCCCGGGGCGATTCCGTATTGGGGCTCGTCCAGATGCACGTCGGCGGCACCGTCCGGCCCGGCGAAAACCGTCGCGGGCGCCGCCGGCTGGGCGGAGCGGAGCTTCACCATCGCGCGCGCACCTTGCTCTCCGGGAACCGGCGCGATCCAGTTGGTTTCCCGCACACGCACGACGTCCCGCGCAAGGGCCGCGCGGGGTCCCACGACGACCCGCCGCGCATCGGGATCAATGCGGACCACGTAGAGGGGCTCCACCTCGTCGCCCGCACGTCCACCGACCCCCAGGCCCTTGCGCTGGCCGATGGTGTAGCGGATCACGCCCTCGTGACGGCCGAGGACACGACCATCGACATGGACGATCTCCCCGGGTTCGGCGGCACCGGGGCGCAGGCGCTCGACGACCGAAGCGTAGTTGCCCGTGGGCACGAAACAGATGTCCTGGCTGTCCGGCTTGGCCGCGACCGGCAGGGCGAAACGGTCCGCCAGGGCGCGCGTCTCGCTCTTCGGCAGGCCGCCGAGCGGAAAACGCAGGAAATCCAGTTGGTCGGGGGTGGTCGCGAACAGGAAATAGGACTGGTCGCGGGTGGGATCGGCGGCACGGTGCAGCTCGGGCCCATCGGGCCCCAGAACCCGGCGGACGTAGTGCCCCGTGGCCAGCGCGTCCGCCCCGAGGTCCTTGGCCGTGGCCAGCAGGTCGCGGAACTTGACCGTCTGGTTGCAGCGCACGCACGGGATGGGGGTTTCGCCGCGGAGGTAGCTGTCGGCGAACTCGTCCATCACCGACTGCTTGAACCGGCTTTCGTAATCCAGGACGTAGTGGCTGATGCCGATACGGTCGGCCACCTGCTGGGCGTCATAGATGTCCTGGCCGGCGCAGCAGGCCCCCTTCTTCTGCACGGCGATGCCGTGGTCGTAGAGCTGCAAGGTGATCCCGACCACGTCGTAGCCTTGGGACTTCAGCAGCGCTGCGACCACGGACGAATCGACGCCGCCCGACATGGCAACCACCACACGGGTGTCGGCGGGCGCCTTTCCTGGGCAAAGCGGCCCGTCGGGCATGTGGGCGGCGGTCGGATTCATTGTGGCTTCAGGCCATCGCGTTGCGGGTGCCCGACGGCAGCGCGACGGTCAAGCCGTCCAGCTCCTCGGTCATGATGATCTGGCAGCCCAGGCGCGAGGTCTTGGTCAGGCCGAACGCGAGGTCGAGCATGTCCTCCTCGTCCTCGGACGGATCCTTCAGCAGGTCGAACCACTCGGACGACACGACCACATGGCAGGTCGAGCAGGCGAGCGAGCCTTCGCACGCGCCTTCCAGGTCGATGGCGTTGCGGTGCGCGATCTCCAGCACCGACAGGCCGAGCGGCGCGTCCACCTCACGCTTGGTCCCGTCCAGCTCGACGAACGTCATCTTCGGCATTGTCTTCACGTCTCCTTCAGCCAACCGGCGGCGCCGGCCTTGCGGCCATCATCTTTGGGGGTGCACCAGCTTGCCGGCTGGCGTCAAGTTCGGGGCATCAGACCGGGGTCTTCCGCGACCGCGTGCTGCGGGCCTCTTCCGCCACGGCTTCAAAGGACGACATGCGCACCAGCACGATCGCCGCCAGGGCCAGATCCCCGTTTCGGAACGCCACGGCCAGCCGCTTGAGGCACCCTTCGATATTCCGCGTGACCCGCGCCGCGACCACATCGATGTCGTTCACGTCCTCGGCCGTCGCAAGATCGTGGCGCAGGCGCACAACCTCCGACGCCATATCCGGGTCGGCGGCGTCCGCTTCCTCCGCCGTTGGAACGCCGACTCCCTCCTGGTCCAGGAGCCAGCGCGCCCGCCGGACCGGATCCTTGAGGATTTCGTAGGCCTTCGTCAGCGCGTCCAGATGCTCGCGCGCGTGCTGGCGCTCACGGCCCACGCGGGTGGCGAAGCGTTGCGGGTCCAACGTCCGGCGAAGACCGGTGTATTGCCGCTCAAGCTGTTCCTGCCCGATGTCGAAGCGGCGTTCCAGGTTCAGCCGCGCGAAGGGGTCCAGGGCCCGCAACGGTTGCAGTGCGCCGCAGGCATGGCAGAACAGGGCACGAGGCGACAAGGCCCGCTGGCAAAGCCAGCAGCCGATAAGGTCACCCTCGATCAGAACACCGGGGCCGGGCCCACGGCCATTGCCGGTCTTGCTCATGCGTGGCCGTCCAAGGGGAACGCCGTCCGTTCGGCCAGGAAAGACGCCGCCGGTCCGAGCAACGAGAATTAAACATAGGCAGCCCGCGGCGCAACGCCAGTCCGTTCCGAAACGGCAGACCGCCCCCGCTCAAGCGGCCCGGGTGCGTCCGCGGCTGCGACGGTAGAGGTCGCTCCACGCCGCAACGAAGACATCCACGTCCTGCGGTGTGCTCGCCCACCCCAGGCTGACCCGCACGGCACAGCGCGCCAAGTCCTCCGCCACCCCCATGGCGGCCAGAACGCGCGACGGCGTGACCTTTCCGGACGAGCAGGCCGACCCGGCGCTGACCGCGACACCGGCCAGATCCAAGGCCATCACCTGTGTTTCCCCCGGCACGCCGGGCATTCCGATGCAGCTGGTGTTGCCCACGCGCGGGGACTCCGCGCCGAAGACGACGGCATCGGGGGCAAGCGACCGGATGCGCTCCTCGAGGTCGTCACGCAGAGGGGTCGGGTCGGGAAGGCCCGCCTGGATCGCCTCGGCCGCGGCGCCGAATCCGATGATCCCCAACAGGTTCTCGGTCCCGGCGCGCCGCCGCTGCTCCTGTCCGCCGCCGCGCAGCAAGGGGGCCAGGGGCACGCCGTCGGGCACGACGAGGGCGCCGACACCCGCCGGACCGCCGATCTTGTGGGCCGACAGCGAAACGAAGTCGCCCAGCCCGGCCAGGGGAATTTTGCCCGCGGCCTGGACCGCATCGGCAAGCACGAGCGCACCATGGCGCTTGGCCACGGCGCCGACCTCGGCCAAGGGCTGGATGACGCCGGTCTCGTTGTTCACGGCCATCACCGCGACCAGTGCGGGGCGCGGATCGGCCGCGAGCAGGGCGTCGAGCGCCCCGGGATCCACAATGCCGCGGTGGTCCACGGGGATCACCGCAGCGTCCGGCGCCGCCACACGCACGGCTTCGTGCTCGACCGCCGAGACCACGAGCCGGCGGCCCGGGACCGCCAGTGCGAGATTGTTCGCCTCGGTCGCGCCGCTGGTGAACACGATGCGGGACGGCGGCACCCCCACCAGCGCGCCCACCTTCGCCCGCGCCGCTTCGACCGCCCGCTTCGCCTCGCGGCCGAACCGGTGCACGGACGAGGGATTGCCCACCAGGTCCAACCCGGCGGCAAGCGCGGCGCGGACCGCCGGCAGCAGCGGTGCGGTTGCGTTGTAATCGAGATAGACGGCCGTGTTCATGCCGGCTGCAAACCCATGGCGACCGTTCGGCCGTGGAGCCCCTTGTTCCCCGGCGGGATATTACCAGCGGACATCCAGGCCCGGCCGCTCCGGCGTGCTGGACACCTCGGCCGGCGTACCGGCGGCATCGTTGCCCTGCCGCGCCTCCAACTCTGCGACACGCTGGCGCAGCGCCGAGACCTGTTCGAGGAGCCCGTTCAATGCCCGCGAGACCGGGTCCGGCAGATCGCCGCAGGGCGTTCCGTAGGCCAGGAAGGGACCGTTCTGCACCGTGGTCCGCGGCTGGACCGGCTTTGCCGGAATGCCCACAACGGTCGTGCCGGCCGGGACGTCCTGGACCACGACGGCGTTGGCACCGATACGCGCGCCCTGCCCGATGTGGATGGCCCCCAGCACCTGGGCGCCCGCCCCCACGATCACGCCGTCTTCCAGCGTCGGGTGGCGCTTGGTGCCGCGGGCAAGCGAGGTGCCGCCGAGCGTAACCCCTTGATAGAGCATCACATCGTCGCCGACGACGGCTGTTTCGCCGATCACGACGCCCATGCCGTGGTCGATGAAGAAGCGGCGCCCGATGGTGGCGCCCGGATGGATTTCGATGCCGGTCATCCAACGCGCCAGCTGCGAAACGGCGGTTGCCGTGAACCGCCAGCCGCGGCGCCAGGCGGCATTGGCCACGCGATGCATGGTGACGGCCAGGAAGCCAGGATAGAGAAGGGCCACCTCCCAGCGGGAACGGGCGGCGGGATCGCGGGCGATGATACTGTCGATCTCATCGCGAAGCGTCTTGAACACAAATCGCCCCACTGTGCTATAGTCCCACGCCCTCGGCCTGGCCACAACCGCCGCGCGACAAATCGGTACAGCGGCCACACCGGGGCATATGGTATGACCCACCATAGTGGTCAAGTATGCCCCAAGGTGCGGGGCACCCTGGCCCGGAGCTTGTCAGGAATGGTTCCAAGGCCATGGATGCCACTTCCCCCGCGTAAAGGCGCTGAACGGACGATACCGAAATGCCCGAAGTGATCATCAACGGTCCCGCCGGCCGGATCGAGGCGCGCTACCATCACTCGAAGCAGCCGAACGCGCCCATCGCGCTGTTCCTGCACCCCCACCCGCAGTTCGGCGGGACGATGAACAACCGCATCGTCTACACGCTGTTCCATGCCTACGCGAAGCGCGGGTTCTCGTGCCTGCGCTTCAACTTCCGCGGCGTGGGGCGGAGCCAGGGCACCTATGACAAGGGTGAAGGCGAACTGGCCGACGCCGCAAGCGCGCTCGACTGGCTGCAGACCTGGAACCCCAACGCCAAGGCCTGCTGGATCGCCGGTTTCTCGTTCGGGGCCTGGATCGGCATGCAGTTGCTGATGCGCCGGCCCGAGATCGACGGCTTCATCTCGGTGGCACCGCCGGCCAACATGTTCGACTTCAGCTTCCTGGCCCCCTGCCCCTCCTCCGGCCTGATCGTCTATGGCGACAAGGACGAGGTGGTCCCGGAGGCGGCGATCCAGAAGCTGGCGACCAACCTGCGCAAGCAGAAGGACATCGTCGTCGAAGCGCGGAAGGTCGAAGGTGCCAACCACTACTTCCAGAACCGGATCGACGAGTTGAACCAGGTCATCGACGCCTATCTGGACCAGGTCCTGGGCGTCGAAATGGTCGACGCGCGGTAGACGCATCCGTGCCCCGGGCCGTGCCGCCCCCCGGCGGCACGGTCACCCAAGGCGGCGGGCGCGCCCATGGTGCGCCCCAACGGGACCGGTGGGACCATGTCCAAGTTCAAGTCGGATTTCCTGCGCCTGCTGGATGAGCGCGGTTACATCCACCAGTGCACCGATTTCGAGGCGCTGGACGATCTGGCGGCCAAGGGCCCCATCACCGGATACATCGGCTTCGACGCAACCGCCGACAGTCTGCATGTGGGCAGCCTGGTCCAGATCATGCTGCTGCGCCGCCTGCAGCAGACCGGGCACCGCCCGATCGCGCTGATGGGCGGCGGCACCACCAAGATCGGCGACCCATCGTTCCGGGACGACAGCCGCCCGCTGCTGAACGACGAGCAGATCGAGCGGAACCTGGCCGGCATCCGCAAGGTCTTCACTTCGTACCTGAGCTTCGGCGACGGCCCCAACGGCGCCGTCATGGCGAACAATGCCGAGTGGCTGGACCAGCTCAGCTACATTCCGTTCCTGCGGGACGTGGGTCGGCATTTCACGATCAACCGGATGCTGACCTTCGAGTCGGTCAAGATCCGGCTCGACCGGGAACAGCCGCTGACGTTCCTGGAATTCAACTACATGATCCTCCAGGCCTACGACTTCGTGGAGCTGAACCGCCGCCTGGGCTGCGTGCTGCAGATGGGCGGCTCGGACCAGTGGGGGAACATTGTCAACGGGGTGGAGCTGGGCCGGCGCATTTCGCAGGCCTCGCTGTTCGGCCTCACCTCGCCGCTGATCACCACCGCGTCGGGCGCCAAGATGGGCAAGACCGCCGCGGGTGCGGTGTGGCTGAACGCGGAGAAGCTCCCCGCCTACGATTTCTGGCAGTACTGGCGCAACACCGAGGATGCGGACGTGGGCCGCTTCCTGGGCCTGTTCACCGACCTGCCGATGGGCGAGGTCCGCCGGCTGGCCGCACTTCAGGGCGCCGAGATCAACGAGGCGAAGAAGATCCTGGCCGACGAGGCCACCCGGATGTGCCATGGCGAGGCGGCTGCGGCCGAGGCCGCCGAAACCGCCCGCCGGACCTTCGAGGAAGGTGCGCTGGGCGAGGGTCTGCCGACCATCGACCTGCCGCGCGACCGTCTTGCGACCGGCGTCCAGGTGGTCGAACTGCTGCGCCTGGCGGGCCTGGTCCCGTCCAACGGCGAGGCACGCCGCCTCATCAAGGGCGGTGGCGCACGGGTGAACGACCGACCGGTGGCGGACGAGGCCGCCGTGGCGACCCTCGACGATGTCGGGCCGGAAGGCGCCATCAAGCTGTCGGCCGGCAAGAAGCGGCACGCCCTGGTGCGCCCGGCCTGACCAGCGGCGAATAACGACTGCGCAGGGGCGTGTCCGCCCCTGCGCTAATCGTTCTGCGGTCCGGGATTATCGTTCGGCGGCGGCGGCTCGGAGCGGCCCGACACGTTCGGGAAGAACAGCCGCCGCAGGAACCCGGGCGCCAGCAGCGACAGCGGGTTCACGCTCACGTCGGGGTCGGCCAGGTGGCCGTTGAGGCGCCAGTTCGCGGCCAGAATACCCTGCCCTTCGCCGCCCGTGATCAGGTCGCCCAGCAACGGAATCGCCCCGATCACCCGGTTGATGCCATAGAGCGGGACGATGGTGCCGGTCAATTGGCCGGTCCAGGCATCGGGATCGACGCGTCCCTCGGCGGTCAGGCCGATGGAGCCACCCCAGGCCCGCCCCTTCTCCAGGTGCACACCCTGGTCGTTCCAGAGGAAGTCGCCAACCAGCCTGTTGAAGCTGACGCCGTCGCTGCCCAGAAGGTCGTTCAGCCCCGACAGGGACAGGCCGTTGAACAGGCGTGCCAGGAACGGCATCTGGACGACGTGGAACTGATCGGCCTCGATACGGCCGGCAAGCCACACGTCCGGCTGCCCGCGGACGTGCCGCCCGGAAACGACCAGGCGCCCGCCGCGGACACGGTCGTCCACATTCAACCCGTCGAGGGCCCGGCCGAAATCGCCGGTTTCCAATTGGAACCGGCCCCCGTCCCCCTCCGGTGAGTAACGGAACAGGAGCCGGGCGTCGCCGGCGCTCGCCGCCACGTCGGCCCGGCGCAGCGCCTTGCCCACTGTGTCGAGGCTGCCGACGACCGAGGACAGTTCCCGGTCCTCTCCCAGCACGACGCGGCCGAACTCCACATCCATCTCCACCGGGGTCCGATCCTTGTCCTGCGGCGGCGGACGGCCCTTGCCGTCGTCGGGCTCCTCGGCCTCGAGGATCGGCCGCAGATCCAGGACCGCGCCCGTCGCCCGCACGCGCCAACCGGGGTTCTTGCGCGCCGCCTCCACTTGCAGGCGGGTCTCCCCCACCGCGAACTCGCGGATATCCACCCGCTCGATCTCGCCTCCGCCCTTGCGGAACGCGATCGACGCTTCCGCCCTCAAGCCGGGCCCCCGGACGCGGACGACGGGTATGGCTGCGACGCCCTGTTTGGCCAGGAGCATCTCCACACGCGCGGATCCGGGTTCGCCCGGCTTTTTGGACCATGCGATTTCCGGAAGCGAAACCGTCGCGCGCGCCAGATCCATCTCCGCGACGAGCCGCTCCTGGCCCTTGCCGGCCGATGAAATGTCGGCGCGCACCGGAACGGGCCCCATCACCATGGGCAGCAGCGGCAGGTCCAATCGGCGCCGCGCCTCCTCGTCCAGGTTGCCGCGCAGTTCCAAGCGGCGGCCGGCCTCCTTGCCGCTGAAAACCTCGTTCCAGGCGGCGGTCACCGGCACCCCGTTGAGCCGCACCGGCCCCCGCAGCTCCATCCGGTGCAGGTCCAACGACAGGTCGAACCGCCCGTCGGTCGCGTCGATGTCCGGTGCCACCTCCTTGATCCGGGCGTTGTTGACCTTCGCCGCGACCTTCAACCCCATGTCCTCGACCTCAAGGTCGAGCCGCAGCGGAATGTTGAAGTCCAACGTCGCGTCAAAGGTCCCGGAAATGCGGGACGGCGGCATCTCGAACCGGCGGGCCAGACGCAGGGGTTCGTGGTCGATGACGGCCATGGCCACCGGCAACGGCCCGGTGACCGGTACGGTGATGAGGGCGGTTTCGGACTCGTCGCGCAGGCCCTGGAGACGGATGCGGGCCTCGCCCACCGCAAGCTCGCCGAGTTTGGCGGGGGCGGTCTTGATCTCGAACGCGTCCAGGTCGAACCGGGCGGTTCCGTCCACGCCGGTGACCGGAGGCAAAGGCCGGTAGTAATGGACGGTGACGCCCCGGAAATCGATGGTCCCGTCCAGACCGTCGATCCGCGGGGCGATGGCCCCCGACAGGGGCAGGGAACCGGAAACCGTCGCCTGCGCCGCATCCACGACGCCGTCCTCCAGGTTTTCGACCACCCACTCCCGCGCGCCCGGCGCGGCCTGCTCCGGCCAGCGGCGACGCAGGTCCGCGACCGGCAGGCCGCGCACCGCGGCCGCCAGAAGCCAATCCACCCGATCCTCGGCGGGAACATGGACCACCCAGCCGTCCGCCGATATGCGGGGCCCGCCCAGGTCGATCTCCAACCGTTCCAGATCCAGCCGCCCGGCCGGCACGTTCACCCCGGCGTCCAGCAGGAACGAGCCGATCTCCACCGGATCGGGACCCATGCCGGGAAACGCGATGCGGCCCTGGCCGCCGCGAAGCGTCACGCGACCGGTGCCCGGTGTATCGTCCGGACCTAGGCGCACCTGGGCGTTGCCATCCACCACGATGTCCGCGCCGGCCAGCACGTCGCCATCCGTCAGCAAAGGCGCCAGCGACGGCAGAGGTATCCGCTCCACCCAGGCTTCCAGGCGCCGGCCGCCGTCCGCCTCGGGCGCCCCCAACGCCGCGACGAGGCGCCCGGACCCGTCCGCGCGCTCCACCCCGGCACGCGCGCCGACCAATTGGAACGCTCGGTCGAAATCGACCTCGACCTCGCCATTGACGGTCCAGTTCAAACGCCCGATGGGACCCAGCTCCGGCGCCACCGCCACAAGGTCCCGAAGGGAAATGGCCCCGGCTTTCATGGAAAACCGTATGCGGCCGTCGTCGAAGTTGTAGCGCCCGTCCACCACCAGCGTGGTCGCCCCGGCGCCCAGCAGGACGGTCAGCCCGCCATCCAGCGACAAGCCGCCGGCCTCGCGGACCAGGGTGATGTCGGCGCGGGCCGCCTCCCATGTGAAGCCGGCCCGCAGGTCGTCCACCACCAGCTCGCCTTCCACGATGCTCACTTGCGACAGGCGGCCGAAGGGCAGGGACGGGTCCGGCCGGCCCAGCAACGCCTTCACCAGCGCATCACCGAAACTGGGCCCCTGGTCGGCCGCGGCGGCCGTCGGCCGGACGTCGAGCACCAGCGAGCCGTTCTCCAGCCGCGTCAGGTAGATCAGCGGACGGACCAGTTCGAGTTCGGTGGGGGAAACGGTGCCGAGCAGAAGCGACTGCATGTCGAGGTTGATGCCCATTTCGGGCACCATGACCAGCCGTCCGCCCCCCTGCCCCCCCGTCTGGCCGGTGTCGGCGGCGATGCGCTTGGCCCGCACTTCCAACGGCCGCGACCACCCGCCCCAGGTCAGCACCAGCTCGCCGACGCTGATGCGCATGCCCTGGCCCTCGTTCTCCCGCTCCAGCGCGGCTTCGAGGTAGGGGCCCAGGAAGTCCAGCGAGATGGGGCCCTGCTGCAAGCGCCAGATCAGCAGGCCGGCAAGCACGACGATCCCGGCCACGACGGCGGCCAGGACCTCCAGCGCGAGGATCAGCGTGCGGCGCACGGCGGGAAAGCGCATCATCGGCGCCTCCGCCCCACGTCGGGGCGGACGAACCGCCGGAACGCGCCCATGCATCTGCCCTTCGACCCCAGCCGCCTGCCCGCCCCCTCGGACCACGCCGAAGCCGCCAGGGGATTCGAGCGGTGGCAGGCGCGTGTCGAGGACATCGGGGATCCGGCGGTCCGGGACGCGGCGGCCGCACTCGGGAACGATCCCGACGGCCGACGGCTTCTCGACTCGCTGTTCGGCAACAGCCCGTATCTGGGCAATCTGGTCCTGCGCGACCCGGCGTTCCTGATCGGCCTGCTGGAACGCGGATTCGACGCGGCCGTGCGCGATGCCATGGCCCCGTTGTCGCGTCCACCGGCCGCGGATGAGCCGACCGAAGCCGTCATGGTCCGGATGCGCACCGCGAAGGCGGGCGTCGCATTGTCTTCCGCACTTGCGGACATCGTCGGCGCCTGGTCACTGGAAACGGTCACGGGCACCCTGTCCGCCCTGGCGGAACAGGCACTGGACCATGCCGCGGCCCATCTGCTGCGGCGGGCGGCGGACGCTGGCGACATCGTACTGCCCGCCGGCGACCACCCGTGCCGCAACTCAGGCCTCATCATCCTCGGCATGGGCAAGTTGGGCGCCCGGGAATTGAATTACTCCAGTGATATAGACGTGATCGTCCTCTATGACGAGGAGATCGTCAGGTCCGAACGGTACGAACGGATTCCGAAGACGTTTATTCGCCTTGCCCGTGACCTCGTACGGATGATGGAGGAGCGGACAGCCGGCGGGTACGTCTTCCGTACGGACCTGCGGCTACGCCCGGATCCCGCGGCGACTCCGCTGGCCGTTTCGGTCGGTGCGGCGGTGAACTACTACGGCAGCCTCGGCCAGAATTGGGAACGGGCGGCGATGATCAAGGCCCGTCCGGTCGCCGGCGACATCGAGGCGGGCAAGGCGTTCCTGAACGTGCTGCGGCCCTTCGTCTGGCGCCGCCACCTGGATTTCGCGGCCATCCAGGACATCCACTCGATCAAGCGCCAGATCAATGCCCACCGGGGCCACAGGGTCGTGACCGTCAACGGCCACGACGTGAAGGTCGGCCGCGGCGGCATACGGGAGATCGAATTCTTCGCCCAGACCCAGCAGTTGATCTTCGGCGGCCGCGATCCGGCGCTGCGCTGCCCGGCCACCCTCCCGGCACTGGACGCGCTGGTCACGGCCGGTCGCGTCGCGCGGACGACAGCCGACGACATGGCCGCGGCCTATCGGTTCCTGCGCCAGGTCGAACACCGCCTGCAGATGGTCGACGACCGCCAGACCCACAGCCTGCCGGCCGACGACGCCGGTGTCGACGCCACCGCCACGTTCCTGGGCTACGGGGATCCGGCCGGGTTCCGGGCGGACCTGAAGGCGCACCTCCACAAGGTCGAGACCCACTACGCCGCCCTGTTCGAGGAGGCACCGGACCTGGGCGGACCGGGCAGCCTGGTGTTCACCGGCACCGACGAGGACCCGGAAACCATCGCCACCCTGTCGCGCATGGGCTATTCGAACCCGTCCAGCGTCGCCGCCGCGGTGCGGGGATGGCATCACGGCCGCTACCGTGCCACCCGCAGCCAGCGGGCACGCGAACTGCTGACCGAACTGGGGCCCGCCCTGCTGCAGAAGCTCGCAGCCACGCCGAACCCGGACCTCGCCTTCAATTCCTTCGACGCGTTCCTGGGCGGCCTGCCGGCCGGCGTGCAGATCCTGTCCCTGTTCTACAACAATCCCCGGCTGCTGGAGCTTGTCGCCGACATTCTCGGCACGGCGCCACGCTACGCCCAGGCCCTGGCCCGCCGCCCGACCCTGCTGGATGCCGTGCTCGAACCCGGCTTCTTCGGCCCGCTGCCCGGGCGCGACGAGCTGCGCGCCGACATCGAGGCGGCGCTCGGCCCCGTCCAGGGCTACGAGGAAATGTTGGACGCGGTGCGCCGCTGGACGGTCGAACGCCAATTCCGGGTGGCGGTGCAGATGCTGCGCGGGGTTACCGACGGGGAAGCCGCGGGCGTCTTCCTGTCCGACGTGGCCGATCTTGCCCTGGCCGCACTGCTGCCCCGGGTGGAAGCGGAGATGGCCCGGCGCCACGGGCGTTGTCCGGGCCGCGGCGTGGCATTGCTGGCGTTGGGACGGCTCGGCGAGCGGCGGATGTCGATCCAGTCGGATCTGGATCTGATCGTGGTCTACGATGCGTCCGAACCTTCGGACGGCGAACGGCCGCTCCACCCGTCCGAATACTACATCCGCTTCACCCAGCGGCTGGTGGCCGCCATCACGGCCCTCACAGCGGAGGGCCGCCTCTACGAAGTGGACATGCGCCTGCGGCCGTCCGGCAACAAGGGTCCGTTGGCCGTCAGCCTGGAGGCGTTCGCCGCCTACCAGACCAGCGAAGCCTGGACCTGGGAACACCAGGCACTGACCCGGGCCCGCGTGATCGCCGGCCCGCCGGACCTCGCCAACCGAATTGGGGACGTCGTCCGGCAGGTGCTGACCCGAAGGCGGGATCCGGACAAGCTGATCCGCGAGGTGGCGGACATGCGGCGGCGCATCGATGCCGAGTTCGGCGGGGCCGGCCCCTGGAATCCCAAGTACCGCCGGGGCGGCCTGATCGACGCCGAGTTCGTGGCGCAGTACCTGGTCCTGCGGCACGCGGCGGACCATCCGGCCCTCCTGCGCGGGGAAACCGTCGCCATCCTGGAGCAGGCCGCCGCCGAGGGGCTTCTGCCGCAGGCCGCCACCGCCGCCCTGGTCGATACCGTCCGCCTGTGGCGCAGGGTCCAGGGTTTCCTACGCCTCACCACCGAAGCGAACTTCGACCCGGAACATGCACCCGAAGGGTTGCGCCGGGGCTTGGCACGCGCCGTTTTCGGACGGGACGGGACATCGGTTGACTTCGCCGAGGTTGAGGCACACATCGCTGCCACCGCGGATGCCGCCTTCGCCGCCTACAAGGCGGTCATCGACGGACCGGCGGATGCCGCCAAAGCAACGGAGAGCCAACCGCAATGACCATCGCCGTTGGCCAGATGGCCCCGGACTTCACCATGCCCACCAACGGCGGCGGCACGGTTTCGCTGGCCGGCCTCAAGGGCCGCAAGGTGGTCCTGTACTTCTATCCCCGGGACGACACGTCCGGCTGCACCACGCAAGCGTGCGGCTTCAACGATGCCCTCCCGGACTTCACGGGCGCCGACGCCGTGGTGATCGGCGTGTCGAAGGACTCGGTCGCCAGCCACGACAAGTTCGCGCAGAAATTCGGCCTGAATTTCGTGCTCGCGTCGGACGAAAAGACCGACGTGACCGAGCGCTACGGGATGTGGGTCGAGAAGAGCATGTACGGCAAGAAGTACATGGGGATCGAGCGGTCGACGGTGCTGATCGACGGCGAGGGCGTCATCCGCCACATCTGGCGCAAGGTGAAGCCCGCGAGCCACCCGGCCGAGGTGCTGGCCG
The DNA here is from genome assembly GCA_035645145.1 of Azospirillaceae bacterium. Lineage (GTDB taxonomy): Bacteria > Pseudomonadota > Alphaproteobacteria > Azospirillales > Azospirillaceae > CANGXM01. The sequence continues at coordinate 154,575 of DASQNC010000068.1, forward strand.
CGGTGAAGACGCTTTAAGCGCGCCCCTGGCGGCAGTGGTCCAGGATTTCGGCGGCCAGGGTGGCGATTTCCTCCGCCGCCCGGGTCCGCGGGCCGGTTTCACTGACGCTTGCCCCGTCCAACAGGGCGGCGGCGAAGGCGGTGCGGTTGCCGATGTGTGCCGCGGCGACCGGCACGCCCAGCTTGCCGATCTCGCGCATCAGGGCATCACCCAGCCGGGTCCGTGAAGGCACGCGGTTGAGCACGAGAAGGACCGGGCGCTTCTCGGCCTTCGCTAGATCCAGCATGGGCTGGGTGGCCCACAGGTCCATGGGGCTCGGCTGCAACGGCACCACCACCAGCTGCGCCGCCCGCACGGCGATCTTCGCCTCGGTCTCCGCGTGGGGCGGGCTGTCGATGACGACGATATCGTGGTCGGCGACCAACTGCGCCACCGTCGCCTGGGTGCGCCACCCGGTGATTTGGGCATGGGTGAGGCCCGTGTCACCCAAGGCGGCCTGCCGCGCCTCCATCCAGCGGGTCAGGCTGCCCTGCGGATCGATGTCCACCGTGGCGACGCGGAGTCCTACCCGCGCCCAGGCAACGGCGAGGTGCGCTGCCAGGGTGGTCTTCCCGGCCCCGCCCTTCTGCTGTGCAACGGTGATCGCCAAGCCAGCCATCTGGTCCTCGCCCATAGGTTGGACCCGACGACTGTGCCCCGCCGTGCCGCAGCCGGCAAGCGTCCCAGTTGGCCGCGGGACTTCAGCTCATCCAACCGGGGAAGAGACCGCGCAGCCCGTTCGCGGTGATTTCGACCGCGATCGCGGCGAGCAGCAGGCCGAACAGCCGGTTCAGAATGTTAAGGCCGGTATGACCCAGCCGGCGGCCCACCGGGGCGGCCATCACGAGCGATAACCAGATGCATGCGCTGACGAACGCGATGCAGCCGATCAGCAGCACGTTGTGCAGGGCACCCCCGTGCCGCTGGCCCTCGATGATGACCGTGCTGATGGCACCCGGCCCGGCCAGGAGCGGCAGGCCGAGGGGCACAACCCCGATCGCGCTCCGCTGTTCGGCCTCGTCGGCCTCGGTCCGTGTCTGCTGCACCCGGCTCACCTGCGCGTTCAGCATGGACAACGCCATCAGGAGCAGCACGATGCCGCCGCCCACCCGGAAGCTGTCCAGACTGGTGCCGACGACCTTCAACACCACGTCGCCGCTGAGTTCCGCCCCCACCAGCACCAGGCAGACGGTCAGCGCCGCGGACAGGGCGATCCGGCGCTTCTCGGCCTCCGGCCGGCCCTCGGTCAGCGACAGGAAGATCGGGATCGCCGCGAAGGGCGTCAGGATCGCGAACAGCGCGATGAGGAACCGGCTGTATTCGCTCCAATCGGCAATCATGAACGGTGCCCGCGTGCGGATGCGCCGCCCCATGCGGCATCTTTCCTTGGGCAAATCTGCCTATCGAACGGATCAGCCGCAAGCCGGGGTCTTGGTTCCGGCGCCGATTGGCCCTATGACAGGCCCGAAATGATCGACAGCGCACCCGAAATCCTGCCCGCGACGCCCGAGGCGATCGCACGCGCCGCCGACGCCCTGAGACAGGGCCGGCTGGTCGCGTTCCCGACCGAAACGGTCTACGGCCTGGGCGCCCTGGCCAACGACGGACGGGCGGTCGCGGCCGTCTATGCCGCGAAGAAGCGGCCGAACTTCAATCCGCTGATCGTCCATATCCACGATGCCGGGGCCGCCGAGGCGGTCGCCCGCTTCGACGACCGCGCCGAAAAGCTGGCCGAGGCGCTGTGGCCGGGCCCGCTGACGCTGGTCCTGCCGCGCAACCCGGACTCCAAGGTATCGCTGCTGGCCACGGCGGGGTTGGACACGGTGGCGGTGCGGGTCCCCGCCCATCCGGTCGCCCGCCAACTGCTGCAATCCCTCGGCGAACCCGTCGTGGCGCCCAGCGCCAACCGGTCCGGCCATGTCAGCCCCACCACCCCCATCCATGTGGCGGAGGATCTGGGCGGGTCGCTGTCCATGATCCTGGCGGCCGGACGTTCACCCATCGGCGTCGAATCGACGGTGCTGGACCTGTCCGGCGACCGGCCGGTTCTGCTGCGCCCGGGTGCGGTGACCCGCGAACAGCTTGAGGACCTGATCGGCAAGGTCGATCTGCCCGCGGGCGAGAGCGAGGCCCGGCCCAAAGCGCCCGGGCGCCTCGCCCGCCACTACGCCCCGACCTGCCCGCTCCGGCTGGACGCGCTCTCGGCGGAACCCGACGAGGCCCTGTTGTGCTTCGGCCCCGAACTCGGCGTGCGCGGCGGCAGCGTCCGGCTGAACCTGAGCCCCGAGGGCAATCTGGCGGAGGCGGCCGCCAACCTGTTCGCCATGCTGCGCACACTGGACAAGCCTTCGTACAGCGCCATTGCCGTCATGCCGATTCCCAGCCGCGGTCTCGGCATCGCGATCAACGACCGGCTCCGCCGCGCGGCGGTGCCCAAGGATCCGGGGACCGAATGAACGCACTCGACCGCATCCGTACGGCCCTGGGGCCGCTGGGGACGGTCGAGGATCCGCAGGCCGTGGCACCCTACCTGGCGGATCGGCGTGGACGAGGGGCCGGGGCCGCCGCGCTGGTGGCCCGCCCGGCCTCCACCGAGGAGGTGGCCGCCGTCGTCCGCATCTGCGCCGAAGCGCGGATCGCGCTGGTTCCGCAGGGTGGAAACACCGGCCTGATGGGCGGCGGGATCCCGGACGGAACCGGCACGCAGGTGCTCCTCAACCTGGGCCGCATGAACCGGATCCGCGACCTTGATCCCGTGGACAATTCCCTGGTCGCGGAGGCCGGCTGCGTGCTCGCCACCGTCCAGGCCGCCGCGGAGGCCGCGGACCGGCAGTTTCCACTGTCGTTGGGATCGGAAGGCACGGCGCAGATCGGTGGGCTGATTTCCACCAATGCCGGCGGGACCATGACGATCCGCCACGGCAACATGCGCGAACAAGTCCTTGGGATCGAAGCGGTCCTGCCCGATGGCCGCATCTGGAACGGCCTGCGCCGGCTGCGCAAGGACAACACCGGCTACGACCTGAAGCACCTGTTCATCGGCGGCGAAGGCACGTTGGGCATCATCACCGCCGCCGTCCTCCGCCTGCAGCCCCGGCCGCGCCAGATCGAAACCGCGCTGTGCGCCATCCCCGATCCGGCGTCGGCCCTGGCGTTGCTCGACCGTTGCCGGACCGCCATGGGCGATGCGCTGAGGGCGTTCGAATTGATGCCGCGGATGGGCATCGACATGGCCCTGAAGCACGTGCCCGGGACGGCGGATCCGTTTTCGGCCCCCCATCCCTGGTACGTCCTGGTCGAGGTCGCATCGCCGAGCCTCGTGAGCGGATTCCGGGAAACCCTTGAAGGGGCCCTGCAAGCCGGGCTGGAGGCCGACGAGGCGGTGGACGCGCTGATCGCGGAGAGTGGCGCCCAGCGCGCCGCCTTCTGGCGCCTGCGAGAAGCCCTTGTCGAGGGGCGCCGCAAGGAAGGCGCCGGAATCCACCACGACATCAGCGTTCCCACCAGCCGTGTCCCGGCCTTCCTGGACCAAGCCGGCCGGACGGTCGAAACCCTGGTGCCGGGCATACGGATCGTCGCCTTCGGCCACCTGGGCGACGGCAACCTGCACTACAACCTGAACGCCCCGGTCGGGTCGGACGCGGCGGCCTTCCTGGCCCGTACGTCCGAGGTGAACCGGCTGGTGCACGACATCGTGCGGTCGTTCGGCGGCTCCATCAGCGCCGAGCACGGGATCGGGGTCCACAAACGCGACGAGCTTGCCCGCGCCAAGGACCCGCTGGAGCTGGAGTTGATGCGCCGCATCAAAGCGGCGCTCGATCCGCTTGGCATCCTGAATCCGGGCAAGGTGCTCTGAGCCCCCACCCAAGCGGCCATTTCAGCCGATCACCTTGCCTTCGAACGGGTGGCGACCCTGCCGGTCCTCCACCTCCACCACCCAGATGTCGGGGTCCCGCTGCACGGCACGGGCGATGTAGGCGTCGGCATCGGCCTCCGGCACGAGGCCGCCCCCCAGCGCCGCCATCCAGGCGAGCTTCCCGTCCAGATCCCGCACCTGGGACAGGACGCGGACCCCCTTTTCCAACTGGTTGACCTTCAACAGAACCGTCCCGCCGGACGGCGCCCCCTTGCGGGCAATGACCGCGGGGATGCCATCGACCAGGCAGCGGCGCACATGCAGCCGCACCCACAGATCCGTCGGCAGCCGGCCGTCCTCGTCCATCACCCATATCCCCGCCATGTTGAACCCGATGGCATGATGGGCGTCCGCCGGGTACCCGCCAAGCCGTTCCATGCCGGCCGGCGCACCACCGGGCGTCCGGTCGATGTCCCTACCGCTGTCCGGGGGGCGTGGGCATAGTTCGCCTCCCCGCCCGCAGCCATCCCCCACCCATGCCCCGCCAGACCCCGATCCTGATGACCCCCGGCCCGATCACCGCCAAAGCCGCGGTGCACGATGCCATGCGGTTCGACCACAATCCGGGCGACCGGGGGATTGCGGACATGACCCGGCGCATCCGGGACTATGTGCTGACGCTCGGCAATGCGGCCGGGACGCACGAATGCGTACCGCTGCAAGGCAGTGCCACCTATGGCACGGAAGCGGTCGTGCTGGCCTGTGTGCCGGCGGACGGCAAGGTGCTGGTCGTCAACAACGGGTTCTATGGCGTTCGGGCCCGGGACGTGGTCGCCGCCACGGGGCGGGCGGTGGCGACCTTCGACGTGCCGGGATTCGGCCTGCCCGACCTCGACGACCTCGCCCGTCGGATCGACGCCGATCCGGCGATCACCCATGTGCTGGTCTGCCAGGTGGAAACCGGCACCGGCGCCCTGAACCCCGCCGCCGACGTGGCGAAACTCGCCCAGGAGCACGGCAAAGGGGTGATCGTGGATGCTGTTGCCGCGTTCGGCGCCCTGCCCTTGGATATCGGCGGCCTGGGTCTGGATGCGGTCGTGGCTTCGCCCAACAAGTGCCTGGAAGGCGTGCCGGGAATAGCACTGCCGATCCTCCGCCGCGACGTGCTGGCGAAGTCGGCCGGCCGCTACGGCGGCATGGCCCTCGACCTGCATGCCCGCTGGCGCCAGTACGAGCAGACCGGTTGCTGGACCTTCACCGCCCCAACCCATGTCGTCGCGGCCCTGGATGCGGCGATCGGGATCCATGCGGCGGAGGGCGGGGCTCCGGCCAGGCTGCGGAAGTACCGGCAGACTTGGCAGTGGCTGGTGGACGGCATGCGCCAGGCGGGCATCGCCATCCTGATTCCGGACGAGATCGCCAGCCCGATCGTCGTCACGTTCCACCGTCCCGCCGATCCGGCCTTCGCCTGGGAACCCTTTTTCGAAGGCGTGAAGCGGCGCGGGTATTGGCTGTTCAACGGCAAGCTGACGCAGATCCCCACCTTCCGAATCGGATGCATGGGGAGCGTGGGCGAAGCCGACATGGCCGGCCTGGTTGCCGCAGTGGACGAAACGCTGCTCGAAATGGGCGTGCGCGATCGGTCGCCCGCCGGACTGGCGGTCGCCTGACGCACCCCCTACGGGTGTTGGGACCTAGATCAGTTTGGCAAGCAGCCAGCCCAGTTGCACCAGCTCGTCGTGGGTCAGCTTGCCACCAACGGCTTCCTGCACGGCACAGCGGTAAACCGGCCACATCCGCGCCTTCGCGTCCCGGCCCGCTTCCGTGATCGCCACATACTGGCCGCGCTTGTCCTCCGGGCAGCCGACCCGCTCCACGAGCCCGTGCCGCTGCATCCGATCCGCCAGACGCGAAAGATTGTACTGGGCGAGCAGAAGCCGCTTTTCCAACTCGAATGGCCGCAGCCGCCCCTCCGGCGCGCGGGACAGCTCGAGCAGCACATCGTACCAGTCCAACGGCGGAAGCCCGGCCGATTTCAGGTCGGCCTCCACCGCGGACCGGAGCCGCTGCTCGGCCCGGATCAACCGTACCCACGCATCCACGGCCGCCGTGGACGAGGTGCCCCCCTCCACAGGAACCATTGGCGCCGAGATAGATGCATTTGCATTCATGTTGACTTCCCGCTTTCCCCGGGAATATGAATGCACATGCATCGACACCGCAAGTGCATGCAGCTCCGGCCGGCGAAAAACCGGCCATCCGCACCAAACCGATCGGCCGGCGGTACGCCAGCCGTGAACGAGTAAGGATTATTGGGAAAAATGACGACCCTGTACTACTCCCCCGGCACCTGCTCGCTGTCCCCGCACATTCTGCTGCGCGAAGCCGGCCTTCCGTTCGAGCTGCAGCACGTCGAGCTGATGTCCAAGGAATTGAAGGGCGGCGGCACCCTGTTTTCGATCAGCCCGTTGGGCCAGGTGCCGGTTCTGAAGCTCGACAACGGCGAAATCCTGACCGAAGGCCCGGCCATCGTGCAGTACATCGCCGACCAGGTCCCGGCTGCGAAGCTGGCGCCGGCCAACGGCACCCTCGAGCGTTACAAGCTCCAGAGCTGGCTGAACTTCATCACGTCGGAACTGCACAAGACCTTCACCCCGCTCTTCAATCCGACGACTGTGGAAGAGACCCGGAAGGTGTTCCTGGACCGGCTGAACAATAAGCTGGGCCACTTGGACAACCACCTGTCCGACAAGCCCTACATCATGGGCGCGGACTTCACGGTGGCCGATGCTTATGCGTTCACGGTCATCAACTGGACCAATTTCCTGAAGATCGACATCTCGCAGTTCAAGAACATCGCGGCCTATGTGGCCCGCATCGCGGCCCGCCCGAAGGTGCAGGAAGCCATGAAGGCCGAAGGCCTGGTGAAGTAAGCACCGCCACGTCCGCGGGCCGGCTCCGGCCGGCCCGCGTCCTGGGCGTCGTCAGCGCCCCTTGCCTTGAAGCCACAACTCGACCTGGGACAGGCGGTCCGCCCCCCAGAACCCTTCGCCATCGACGAAGGTGAAGGGCGAACCGAAAACGCCCCGTGCGATGGCGCCATCGGTTTCGGCCCTCAGCCGATCCTTCACGGCCTGGTCCTGGGTACCGGCCAGAAGCGCCTGCCCGTCGAGCCCGACCTCGTCGGCGGCCTTCGCCAATGCCTCCGGCGTCGTCGGGTCGCGGTCGTCCACGAAGTAGCCGCGCAGCAATGCCCGGCACAGGGGGCCGGACCGGCCGGGATCCTGCGCCTCCACCCAATAGGCGGCGCGGCTGGGCACCGTACTGGCGACGGGGAACGTGGACGGTATTCGGAACGGCAAGCCCAGCAGCCGTGCGAACCGGGGCGCGTCGCGAAGCATGTAGGCGCCGCGCATGGGAATCACCGGACCGGGCTGCATACCGGTGATCTTGAACACCACCCCGAGCAGAACCGGCCGCCAAACCACGGTCCGGCCGTATCGGGCGGCAATGTCCTCGATCTGCTCCGCCGCGAGATAGGCGTAGGGGCTGGAAAAGTCGAAGTAGAACTCGATCGGGTCCGGCACGGTGCGCCCTCCCGTCAGGCCGCCAGCTGGCGTGCGATGATCAATTTCTGAATATCGCTGGTGCCTTCGTAGATCTGGCACACGCGGACGTCGCGGTAGATCCGCTCCACCGGGAAATCCTGCAGATAACCATAGCCGCCGTGGATCTGGATGGCGTCGGAGCACACGCGCTCGGCCATCTCCGAGGCGAACAGCTTGGCCATGGCCGCTTCCTTCAGGCACGGCACACCGGCGTCGCGCAGGGACGCGGCGTGAAGGACCATCTGGCGCGCGACTTCGATCCGGGTCGCCATGTCCGCCAGACGGAACTGCACCGCCTGATGGTCGAAGATGGGCACGCCGAAGCTCTGACGCTCCTTCGCGTAGGCGAGCGCCGCTTCGAACGCCGCCCGCGCCATCCCCACCGACTGGGCGGCGATGCCGATGCGCCCACCCTCCAGATTGGCGAGCGCCACCTTGTAGCCCTCCCCCTCGGCCCCCAGCATCAGGTCCGGGGTAACCCGGCAATCCTCCAGCATGATCGCGGCGGTGTCCGAGCAGCGCTGCCCCAGCTTGTCCTCGATCCGGGCAACCGTGTAGCCCGGCGTGTCGGTCGGTACCAGGAAGGCGCTGATGCCCTTCTTGCCCGCCCCAGGATCCGTCACGGCGAAGACCAGGGCGACACCGGCGGTGGAGCCGCTGGTGATGAACTGCTTTGCGCCGTTGATGACCCAATGATTGCCGTCGCGCCGGGCGCGGGTCTTGATGGCCGCCGCGTCGGAGCCCGCCTGCGGCTCGGTCAGGCAGAAGGCCGCAATCATCTCGCCCGCCGCCATCGGCCGCAGGAACCGCTCCTTCTGCTCGGCCGTCCCGTACTTCAGCACGGCGGCGCAACAGGGCGAATTCTGGACGCTGACGATGGTGGAAATGGCACCGTCCCCGGCCGCGATCTCCTCCAGCGCCAGGGCATAGCCGACCTGGTCGGCGCCGGCCCCGCCCCAGTCCTCCGGCACCATCATCCCCATGAACCCCAGGGCGCCCAGCTCTTGCAGTTCCGCGCGCGGGAACGCGCCCGTACGGTCGCGTTCGGCCGCGGTCGGCGCCAGACGCTCCTGCGCGAAGCGGCGGGCGGCGTCGCGCAGCATCTCCTGCTGTTCGGTCAACATCATCGGGTCAGTCCTCCCCCGCGGCGCACTTCACCAGGGAAGCGGTGCGCCGTCGTAGTTGTAGAAATTGCCGGTCTCCGCCGGTGTCAGGCGCGCCAGCACGCCGCGCATTCCGCGCACGCTCTCGTCGGCATCGATGTCGGCCTCTGCGCTCCCCATGTCGGTGCGGACCCATCCCGGGTGCAGCACGACGCAGGTGAAGCCCTCGGGCGCCAACTCGATCGCAAGGCACTTGTTGACCGCGTTCACCGCCGCCTTCGACGCCCGGTAGGCATAGGACATCCCGCGCGCATTCAAGGCGATCGACCCCATGCGGCTGGACACGGTCGCCACCATCCGCTGCCCGCCCGCCCGCAGGCAGGGCAGCAGCGCGCGGGTGACGCGGAACGGCCCGATGGTGTTGATTTCCAGGATTTCCGCGAATTCGGCCGTGTCGGTTTCGGCCAAGCCCACGTCCGTCCGCCGCGGCCCGCGACGGGCCATGCCGGCGTTGTTCACCAGCAGGTCGATGGGCCGCCCGGCCAGCATGTCCGCCAGTGCCGCACAGCTTTCGTCCGAGGTGACGTCCAGCGGACAGGCATGCACATCGCCGTCGACCGCGGACAGCGCCTCGGCGCTTTGCGGATTTCGGCAACCGGCCAGGACGGTCCAGCCATCCGCCGCGTATTGGCGAACGAATTCAAGACCGAGGCCGCGGGCGGCCCCGGTCACGAAGACGGTCGGCATCAGTGCAGACGCTCGACCGCGAGCGCGGTGGCCTCGCCTCCGCCGATGCACAGGCTCGCCACGCCCCGCTTCAGGCCGTGCTTTTCCAGCGCAGCCAGCAGCGTGACCACGACCCGGGCGCCGGATGCGCCGATCGGGTGGCCGAGCGCGCAGGCGCCGCCGTTCACGTTCATCTTGTCGTGGGGGATGTCCAGGTCGCGCATGGCGGCCATGGCCACCACCGCGAAGGCCTCGTTGATCTCGAACAGGTCCACGTCCCCGATGGACCAGCCGGTCTTCTCCATCAGCTTGTTGATGGCGCCGATGGGGGCGGTGGTGAACCAGGCCGGAGCCTGGGCGTGGCCGGCGTGCCCGCGGATGATGGCGCGCGGCGTCAGCCCCCGGCGCTCGGCCTCGGACCGGCGCATCAGCACCAGGGCGGCGGCACCGTCGCTGATGGAGCTGGCGTTGGCCGCGGTCACCGTACCGTCGGGACGGAACGCCGGCTTGAGCGTGGGGATCTTTTCGGGGCTGGCCTTCAGCGGCTGCTCGTCATGGCGGATCAACTCCTCGCCCTTGCGCCCCTTGACCGAGACGGGAACCACCTCGGCGTCGAAGGCACCGGTCTCGATCGCGCTCTTGGCACGGCGGAGGCTTTCCAGCGCGTAGGCGTCCTGCGCATCACGGGTGAACTGGTAGTGCTGCGCGGCGTCCTCGGCGAAGGTCCCCATCAGGCGCCCGCGGTCATAGGCGTCCTCCAGCCCGTCCAGGAACATGTGGTCCAGGACCTTGCCATGGCCCAGGCGGTAGCCGCCGCGCGCCTTTTCCAGCAGATAGGGGGCATTCGACATGCTCTCCATGCCGCCGGCCACCACCACGTCGGCGGAGCCGGCCCGGAGCAGGTCGTGGCCGATCATGGTGGCCTTCATGCCGCTGCCGCAGACCTTGTTGATCATCGAGCAGCCAACCGAGTCCGGAATCCCGGCGTGGATGGAGGCCTGCCGCGCCGGAGCCTGACCCAGGCCCGCCGGCAGCACGCAGCCCATCAGGACCTCGGACACCTGGCCGGGCGCGACACCGGCACGGTCGAGGGCCGCCTTGATGGCAACCGCCCCAAGCTGCGGTGCGGCCACGCTGCTCAGCTCGCCTTGGAAACCACCCATTGGAGTACGGGCGGCACCGACGATAACGATGGGATCCTCGGTCATGACATTCCTCCGAAAGCCAGGGCGCCGATCTTCGTGTCGGCTGTGCGGTGTCGGGCAATCAGGTCGGCGAGCGCCGTGCGCGCGAATTCGGCCGCGCGCGGATCGGACATCAGACGTTGTTGCACGCCATAGCCGTAGGCAAGAGCCTGGAGTTCGAAGGCCACGCGCGCCGGATCGGTGTCGGCGCGAAGATGGCCTTCCGCGACCGCGCCGCGCACGGCCTGCACCAGCGTGTCCTGCCAGATCTGCTGACGGCGCACGAAATAGTCGCGCAGCGGGCCGGGCCGGTCGTCGAGTTCCAGTCCGGCGGCCTGAATGGGACAACCGCCGGGGAGCCCCGAATCCTTGATCCAGGCCAGCCAATTGAGGACCAGCGCCTCCAGGCGGGGCAGTCCCCGCGGCTGCCGCAGGGCCGGGCGGACGATGCGGTCCACGAACCGCTCCACCGCCTCTTCCAGGACGGCGAGCTGCAACGCCTCCTTGGACCCGAAATGGGCGAAAAGCCCGGACTTCGACAAGTTCAGCCGCGCCGCCAGCGAGCCGATGGACAACCCTTCCAGGCCCTCCACGCTCGCCACTTGAAGCGCCGCGTCAACGATCGTTCCGCGCGTCTGTTCACCTTTTCGCATCGTTCGTATTTATTGAACGGTCGTTCGTATTTCCACCCCCCTCAAGAGGGGTGCGACCATGGGGCGGTTTCGTGCCGGAAAGGCCGCACCGCTGCCCAACCACCGCCGCAAAGGGCGGATTGGATCGGAGCGAACGAAACCCGCGGGATACAACCCCATGCGCCGTCTCATCCCCCTTGCCTTGGTTCTGGTCGCAACCGTCGCGGTGCCTGTCCACGGAGCGGATGCCCAGGATCTGGTCCTGAAGCGCGTGCTGCTGTCCACGGGCGGGGTCGGCTATTTCGAGCACGAGGCCGAGGTGGACGGCGACGCCCTGCTGACGCTGGCCGTCCGCCGGGACCAGGTGGACGATGTGCTGAAGAGTCTGGTCGTCTACGACGACAGGGGCGGGATCGGCGGCGTCACCCTGCCGGGCGAGGCGGCGCCGGACGACGCGTTCCGCGACCTGCCCTTCGGGCCGGAGGCGCTGGAGCACCCGGCCATTCTGCTGAATGCCCTGCGGGGGGCCGAGGTCCGTGTGCAGGGTCCGACCGCCATGGCGGGGCGCATCCTCTCGGCGGTGCCCGAGACATCGACCGCCGGCGGCGACGCCACCATTGTCCGGCACCGTGTGACGCTGATGGGCCCGGACGGGCTGCGGTCGTTCCTGCTGGAGGAAGCCGACGGGCTGGCGTTCGCCGATGCCGCGCTGACCGAGCGGTTCGGCCGGGCACTGGCGGCACGGGTGCGGGAGGCCGAGACCGGTGCGCGCAGGCTGGCCATCGCCACCCGCGGCCCGGGCCGTCGCACGGTGCGTGTGGCCTATGTCGTGGCCGCACCGCTGTGGAAGTCCACCTACCGTCTGACCCTGGATGCCGCCGGCGGTGCGAACGGACACGGCCGCCTGCAAGGCTGGGCGGTGCTGGAAAACATGACCGGCACGGACTGGCCCGACGTGCAGCTGACCCTGGCCTCCGGCGACCCGGTGACCTTCCGCCAAGCCATCTACCAGGCCTACTACGTGAAGCGGCCGGAGGTGCCGGTGGAGGTGATGGGCCGCATCCTGCCGCCGGTGGATCCGGGGGGCGTGCCCGTGCCGGCGGCATCCGCACCGACCATCCTGCCCGCCCCGGCGGCACCGGCTCCCGGAGAGTTCCAAGGACCGGCCCAAGGACCGACCGGGGGGCCGGAGGGCGCCGCCCGGGCGCAGGCGCAGGATCTGGCCGCACCGGAAGCGGCTCGGTCCGCCATGGGCGACCCCACCCCCGCCCCGGCCGTCATTGCCGCCGCGGAAGGCCAGGAGGCCGCCGCCCAGGTGCTGTTCCGCTTGCCCGCCCCCATCACCGTGCCGCACGGGCACTCCGCCCTGGTGCCGCTCCTCGACCGGGAGGTGCCGGCGGCGCCGGTCGCGCAATTCCGGTCGGACATCCACCCCCGCCACCCGTTTGCGGCGGTCCGGCTGCGGAACACCGATCCCAGCGGCCTGCCATCGGGTGTGCTCGCCCTCTATGTCCGGGATGCGCAGGGCCAGGTCGCCTATGCGGGCGACGCACGCCTCGGCCCGCTTCCGTCCGGGGAGGAGCGCATGCTCGGCTTCGCCCTGGACACGCGCCTGGCGGTGGAGCGCAACGATTTCGGCGAGGAAACCGTCACCGGCGGCACCATCGTCGATGGGGTCCTGCGCCTGACCGCCTTGGAGCGGATGCGAACCACCTACACCATCAAGGGGGCGGCCAACGAAGCGCGCCGGGTGGTGATCGAGCATCCCCGGCTGGACGGGTGGGAACTCTCGGCCGGCGGCACAGAGCCGGGCACGGGTCCGGACGACGCTGTGCAGACGATTCCCGGCCATTGGCGGGTGGCACGCGATGTGCCGGCGGGGCAGACCGTCACCCTCACCCTGGCGGCGGAGCGCCCGCGCAGCGAGGATATCGCCCTGCTCGGGCTGTCGCCGGAGCAGGTCCAGGCCTTCGCGTCGGGCCGCAACCTGCCGGAGCCGGTGCGGCAAGCCCTTGCCCGCCTGGCCGAGCTGCAGGCGGAGGTGGTGCGCAACCGACGGGCGGTCGACGAGGCCGAACGGGAGATGAACGCCATCACGGCCGACCAGGAACGCCTGCGCCAGAACCTGGCCGCCGTGCCGAAGGATGGCGACCTCGCCCGCCGCTACCTCGGCCAGTTGCGCCAGCAGGAGGACCGTCTGGACGCCCTGCGCAGAACGCAGGCAAATGCACGGACGGCAACGGATGCGGCCCGGGCCCGTTTGGAGGACTATGTGCGCGGGCTGAAACTGTAGGTTCGGGCTCCCCGGGGAATGCAATGAAACCCTTCGATCCCGACCGGCTGCTCGCCGCCCAAGGAGGGCGCTGCTTCTATTGCGGCGACGCCCTGGGCCGCGGGGCGACGGTGGACCACCTGATTCCGCAGGCCTACGGCGGGATCGACGATGTGGCCAACTGCGTCATGGCCCACCGGCGGTGCAACCAGCTCAAGGGCGACCGGTTGCCGACGGCGGACGAGATCGACCGGCTGGTGGAGGAACGCAAACGCAGCCGCCTGCCGGTCTGGCCGCCGCTGCTGGCCGTGCGCGACGCGGACCCGGACCAGGCCTGGATGGAATGCGCCCTCGCCATCCGGGAATGGAACCGGGCGAACCCGCCGACCTGAAAACGCCGGGCAGCATCCGTTGCCCTCCGCACGCCCGCGTGCTTGCTTGGCGCGGCCCGTGGGCAAACACGAGAGCCGGGGAGACCGATATGCAGTACCTGCACACGATGGTCCGGGTGACCGACCTGGAGCAGTCGCTCGACTTCTATTGCAACAAGCTCGGGATGGTTGAGATCTCCCGCACCGAGAACCCGACGGGACGCTTCACCCTGGTGTTCCTGGCGGCCCCGGCCGACGCGGAGGCCGCCAAGGCCAACCGCGCACCCCTGGTGGAACTGACCTACAACTGGGATCCCGAGACCTACACCGGCGGCCGCAACTTCGGCCATCTGGCGTACCGGGTGGACGACATCTACGCGCTGTGCCAACGGTTGATGGAGGCGGGCGTCACCATCAACCGCCCGCCGCGGGACGGGCGCATGGCCTTCGTCCGCTCGCCGGACAACATCTCCATCGAGTTCCTGCAGAAGGGCGAGGCGCTGCCGCCCCGGGAACCGTGGGCGTCCATGCCCAATTCCGGAACCTGGTAGGGAGCGCCCGGCCATGAAGGCACGCGTGAAATGGGCCGGCGACATGATGTTCATCGGCGAGGCGGGCAGCGGCCACGCCGTGGTCATGGACGGCGCGCCCGAATACGGCGGCCGCAACATGGGCCTGCGCCCGATGGAGATGGTGCTGGTGGGCGTGGGCGGCTGCACCGCCTTCGACGTGGTGCTGATCCTCAAGCGCGGCCGCGAGCCGGTCGAGGACTGCATCGTCGAGTTGGAAGCCGAACGGGCCGACACCGATCCGAAGGTCTTCACCCGCATCCACATGCGCTATGTGGTCACCGGCAAGGGCCTCGATCCCAAGAAGGTCGAGCGGGCGGTCGAGCTTTCGGCCGAAAAATACTGCTCCGCCTCGGCGATGGTCGCCCACACCGCAAAGATCACGCACGAGGTGGTGGTGCGGGAAACGGCCTGAACGGACCGAAAAGGGCCGCGCCTCGGCGCGGCCCCCACGTCCCGGGCGCCCACCCTTCCCCGTTCACGGGTGTGGGCTCGGGCGGATTGGTCAGGCTGTTTCCTTGTAAAGCTCACGGCCGATCAGCATGCGCCGGATCTCGCTGGTGCCGGCGCCGATCTCGTAGAGCTTCGCGTCGCGCAGCAGGCGGCCGGTCGGGTACTCGTTGATGTAGCCGTTGCCGCCCAGGCACTGGATCGCCTGCAAGGCCATCCACGTCGCCTTCTCGGCCGCGTAGAGGATGCAGCCGGCGGCGTCCTTGCGGGTCACCTCGCCGCGGTCGCACGCCTTTCCAACGGCGTAGCAGTAGGCGCGGGTGGCCGAGAGCGCCACATACATGTCGGCCAGCTTGCCCTGCATCAGCTGGAACTCGCCGATAGGCTGGCCGAACTGCTCACGGTCGTGGACATAGGGCAGAACGATGTCCATGCAGGCCTGCATGATGCCAATCGGGCCGGCGGCCAGAACGGCGCGCTCGTAATCCAGGCCGCTCATCAGAACGTTGACGCCACGGCCGACCTGACCCAGCACGTTCTCCTCGGGCACCTCGCAGTCCTCGAACACCAGCTCGGCCGTGGGCGAGCCGCGCATGCCCAGCTTGTCCAGCTTCTGGGCGACCCGGAACCCCTTGAACTCCTTTTCCACCAGGAACGCGGTGATCCCCCGTGGGCCGGCGGCCGGATCGGTCTTGGCATAGACCACGATCACATCGGCTTCGGTGCCGTTGGTGATCCAGAACTTCGAGCCGTTCAGCACATAGCGGTCGCCGCGCTTCTCGGCCCGGAGCTTCATGGACACCACGTCCGAGCCGGCCCCCGGCTCGCTCATGGCAAGCGCGCCGACATGCTCGCCCGACACCAGTTTCGGCAGGTATCGCCGCTTCTGCTCGGCGTTGCCGTTCAACTTGATTTGGTTGACGCACAGGTTGGAGTGGGCGCCGTAGCTGAGGCCGATGCCGCCGGAAGCACGGCTGATCTCCTCCATCGCCACCATGTGCTCCAGATAGCCCATGCCGGCGCCGCCGTACTCCTCGTCCACCGTGACGCCCAGCACGCCGAGCTTGCCCAGCCGGGGCCACAGCTCGCGCGGGAACCAGTCCTTCTGGTCGATTTCATTGGCGATCGGGGCGATTTCCGCGGCGGCGAAGCTGCGCACACTGTCGCGCAGCATCTCGGCGGTTTCACCCAGGTCGAAGTTCAGGCCGGGCATGGCGTTGGCAAGCATCGATGGGAGTCCTCCGGATTCGGCCTTTGGCCGGTCTTCTATTTGGTGCCAGCATAGGGCACCGGCCGCGGCATGCGAAGCGCCCCGACGGGTTCCGTCCACCGCGACGCAAAAGAAAGAGGGCCGGCGCGTTGCCGCGCCGGCCCCATTTGGCATCCGATCCCGCGGGATCAGAAGTCCATGTCGCCCATGCCGCCCGGAGCCGCGGGCGCGGCTTCCTTCTTGGGACGCTCGGCGACCATGGCTTCGGTGGTGATCAGCAGGCCGGCGACCGAGGCCGCGTCCTGCAGGGCGGTGCGCACCACCTTCGCCGGGTCGATGATGCCCGCGGCCACCAGGTCGCGGTACTCGCCGGTTTGGGCGTCGAAGCCGGTGTTGTACTCGGTCTGCTCCTGAACCTTGCCGGCGATCACCGCGCCGTCGAAGCCGGCGTTGGACGCGATTTGGCGCAGCGGCGCCTGCAGGGCGCGGCGGATGATCTCCACGCCCACGCGCTGGTCGTCGTTGACCGGCTTCAGGCCGTCCAGGGCCTTCACCGCGCGCACCAGGGCAACGCCGCCGCCGGGAAGGATGCCTTCCTCGACCGCCGCACGGGTGGCGTGCATGGCGTCGTCCACGCGGTCCTTGCGCTCCTTCACCTCGACCTCGGTGGCGCCGCCGACCCGGATCACCGCCACGCCGCCGGCCAGCTTCGCCAGCCGCTCCTGCAGCTTCTCGCGGTCG